>NZ_JBEYHA010000030.1:0-65986 GCF_040635075.1 Nocardiopsis sp. NPDC007018 | reverse complement strand
CGCCAGCATGACGCCCTGGAGGATGCGCACGCCCATGCCCGAGGGCAGGTCGTCCGGCAGCGAGTAGCCGAAGAGGCCCTCGACCATGGCCAGGGCGAACGGTCGCTATCCGCCCTGGACCGCGTCCTGCTTCGGCGGGACCTCGCCGGCCTCGCCCTCGGCGGTGGAGCCGTTGCTCGGGGCGTTGTCGGCCGCCCGCGCCTCGGCGCGGGACCGGCGCTTGGCGGCGCGCCGGTCGCGACGGTCGGCCGCCCGGGCCTCCCGGCGCCGACGGCGCACCTCCACCAGCTGGTAGAGGACCGGAACCAGGATGAGCGTGAGCACGGTCGAGGTGACCAGCCCGCCGATCACCACGAGGGCGACCGGGGCGGAGACGAACGCTCCGCCGCCCGCCAGACCCGTGGCCATCGGGACGAGCGCGGCAATCGTGCCGACCGCGGTCATCAGGATGG
Organism: Nocardiopsis sp. NPDC007018; assembly: GCF_040635075.1. Classification (NCBI taxonomy): domain Bacteria; kingdom Bacillati; phylum Actinomycetota; class Actinomycetes; order Streptosporangiales; family Nocardiopsidaceae; genus Nocardiopsis; species Nocardiopsis sp. NPDC007018. Next base: position 65,534 of record NZ_JBEYHA010000030.1, on the reverse strand, counting down.
GGCGCAGACGGTGCCGGGACCCCTCGACGATGGCCTCTCCGAGGTCCATCCCCTTCTTACGGTTCTGGTTGATCAGGTCCATCAGCACGATGGCGTTGGTGATCACGATGCCGATGAGCATCAGCATGCCGATCAGGGCCGCCGCGCCGATCGGCGTACCGGTCAGCATCAGCAGACCCAGCGAACCGGTGGCGGCGAACGGGACCGAGATCAGCAGCATCAGCGGCTGCATCAGGCTCTTGAACGTCGCGACCATCGTCAGGTAGCAGATGACGATCGCGGCGAGCAGCGCCAGTCCCAGCTGGGCGAAGCCCTCGGTCTGGTCCTGGCTGACACCGCCGAGGCTGGCGGAGGCACCAGAGGGCAGGTCCAGGCTGTCCAGGGCCTGGGTGATGGCGACGCTGACCGCCCCGAGGTCGCTGGCGGTCGGGTTGGCCGACACCGTGGTGCTCGTGACCCCGTCGATGCGGGTGAGCTCCGGCGGCTGCTCGACCTCGGTGACCTCGGCCACGTCGCGCAGTTCGATCTCCTGCCCGGTGGGCGTGGCGATCGGCAGCCTCTCCAGCTCCGCCACCGTCGCGGGCGCGTCCTGGACCAGGACGACCACGTCCCGGCGGAGGTGCTCGATGGTGGCGTGGCCGACGTTGCGGCCGTTGAAGGCGGCGGAGACGGTCTGGCCGACCATCGTCTCGTTGAGGCCGTACTCGGCGGCGTCCTCTCCGTCGACGTGGACCTCCAGCGCGGGCTGCGACTGGGAGATCCCGCTGGTGGCGTCGTCCGCGCCGTCGATCCCGCGCAGCTCCTCCTCGATCATCCCGGCGGCCTCGACCAGGGTGTCCTGGTCCTCGGCGGTCACACGGACCTCGATGCCCGACCCGCCCATGCCGCCGGTGGAGTCCAGGCGCGGCTCGTACTCGGTGTCGAGGTCGGCGAAGGTGTCCCTCAGGACGTCGCGGTTGCGGATCTGGTCGGTGCCGGGGTCGGCCGTGATCGTGTAGTCGATCCGGTCGGCCGCGCCGCCGCCCATCATCGGGTTGCCCCCGATGTTGACCTGGTAGGTCTCGATCCAGGCCATCCCCGCCAGGGCCGCCTCGACCTTGACGGCCTCGGCGTCCGCGGCCTCCAGGGACATGCCCGGTTCGAGCTCCTGGATGACGGTGTAGGTGTTCTCCTCGGCCTCGCCCAGCCAGTCGGTCTCGGAGTTGGCGGCCATCACGAGGGTGCCGCCGAAGATCGCCACCGACGCGGCGAGCGTCACCACCGTGGCGGTCCTGCGCTTGGTCGTGATCCACCGGATGATCGGCAGGTAGGCGCGCTGGAGCGGTGTGCGCATCTCGCGTTCGTGGGCGGCGCGCTCGATCTCCTCGCGGCTGGCGTCCCCGACCTCGGCGGGTCGCAGGAACCAGTAGCACAGGACCGGGGTGATGGTCAGGGCGACGAGGAGCGAACCGGCCAGGGCCAGGCTGCTGGTGACCGCGAACGGCATGAAGATCTCGCCGACCATGCCGCCGACGAAGGCCAACGGCAGGAACACGGCGATGGTCGCGAAGGACGAGGAGGCCACGGCGGTGGCAACCTCGCGGACGCCGTCCTTGACGGCGGTCATCCGCTCCTTGCCGTAGTCCATGTGTCGGCGGATGTTCTCCAGGACGACGATGGAGTCGTCCACCACCCGGCCGATCGCGATGGTGATCGCGGCGAGGGTGAGCATGTTCAGGGTGAACCCGAACGCCTGCATACCGATGAAGGCCACCAGGACCGACACCGGGATCGACACCGCGACCACCAGGGTGGAGCGGATGGACAGCATGAAGACGAGGATCACGATGACCGAGGCGGCCAGGCCGTAGGCCCCGGCCTCGAACATGTCGGTGATCGAGTCGTTGATGAAGGGCGCCTGGTCGAAGACGACGGTCAGGGAGATGTCGTCGCCGAGCAGGTCGGCCTGCTGGTCGAGCACGTCCTGGACGCCGTCGGAGATCTCGACGGTGTTGCCGTCCGGCGTCGCCATGACCATGAGCGCGACGCTGGGGTCGCCGTCCAGGCGGGCGATCGAGGAGGCGTCCTCGGTCACCATCGCGACGTCGGCGACCTCGGACAGGCGTACGGGAGAGGGCGCGGCCGCGGGCGGTGCGCCCGGCATCGCGGTGGACGGGTCGGCTCCCAGGGAGGGCCGCACCCACACGTCCTCGATCTCCTGGAGGCTCGTGAGCTGGTCACCGGTGGTGACGCTCAGGCTGCGACCGTCCTCGTCGATGCTGCCGCCCGCCATGAGCAGGCCGCTGGCCTCCAGGGCGTCGGACACGTCCTGGACGGTGGCCCCGGCGTCGTCGAGCTCGTCCTCGTCCGGGGTGACCTCGACGCGCTGCTCGGGGACGCCGGAGAGGTTGGCCGAGCGCACGCCCGGCACCGACTCCAGTTCGGGGATGAGGACGTTCTCGATGGAGGAGGCCATCGACTGCTCGTCGCCGTTGCCGGTGCTCGCCGCCAGCATCATCACCGGCATCATGTCCATGCTCAGGGCCATGACGGAGGTGGAGACGTCGTCGGGGAGCAGTCCGGAGATCTGGTCGACGGCGACCTGGGTCTCGCGGACCAGGGCGTCCTGGTCACGGCCGTAGTCGAACTCGGCCATGATCTGCGCGGACCCGGTGGTGGAGGTCGAGGTGACGGTGTTGACGCCCTCCACCCCCTGCAGGGCCTGTTCGAGGGGCTCGGTGACCTGTCCCTCGACCACCTGCGGGGTGGCGCCCTGGTACTGGGCCGAGACCATCACCATCGGCAGGGACATCTCGGGGAAGAGCTCTCGCTTGGCCGACACCGCCGCGAGGACACCGAAGAGCAGGACGGCCAGGGTGATGAGGAGGACCAGTGCCCGGTTGCCGAGCGACACGACCGAAAGGCGGTTCACGCGTTCGTCCCTTCCGCCGGGTGGGTGTGGCGCGCCCCGGTCAGGGGGTGCTCCGCACGCGGGGCCGTGGGGGCCTGTCTGGACATGAGAGGTGATCGCTCCTAGCTCGCCGTGGGTGGGACGGTCGGACCGGGGTGTGCCGCGCGTTCGTCGCCGAACACGCGCTCACCGGTGCGGTCGCGGTGCCGATCCGCGAGGACGTGGGTGTGGGGGATGCGGGGTGTTCGTCCGCCTGGTGCGAGGCCCGCGAGGGGCGGCGCATCCGCCGGGCGCTGTACTCACCATACGTCGCGTTATATCGGAAGTTGAGCGGACCGAGGGAGGTTCAGGGATCTCTCAGGGACGCCTCAGTCTTCTGTCAGGGTCCGACCCGACCAAAGTTGGGGACGTTCCGCCAAAGTCGGCCCGCTCCCCTTCCGAAGTGGGTCTTCTCCGGTTCCCCTCGCGCGGATTCTTGTTACGGACATCACACGCCAGGTTTCGGTTCGCCGAAAATCGGTGAGGCGCGCGGGAATCCCACCGGGCGCGGCCCCGGAGCGCGCTCCCGGGGCGGCGGTCGGCGCGGCGCGGTGACTCAGACGGCCGAGGCCTGTTCCCCTGGTTCCTCCCGGGAGTCCAGGGTGGCGTGCGGCTGGGTGGTACCCCAGACGACGCCGAGGAGGTCCTCCAACGCGTGCGCCAGGGAGTCATCGACGAGTTCGTAGCTGACCTGACGGCCGCGGGCCTGGGTGCGGACGAGTCCGCAGTCGCGGAGACAGGCGAGGTGGTTGGAGACGTTCTGCCTGGTGAGGCCGAGCCGGTCGGCGAGCCCGGCCGGGTAGTCGGCTCCCTCCAACAGTGCCAGGAGGAGGCGGCACCGGGTGGGGTCGGACAGGGCGCGGCCGAGTCGCTGGATCGCGGTGAGGCGCTGCTCGGAGGTCAACATGAAAATCATTGTACATCGTTTGCTGTATAGACAGCCTTCGCTGTATAAACAGTGAAGGCTGAACTGTTCGGCCGGGTCTCCGGAGTCACACGGGACCGCCCGAGGGCGATGGTCCGCCGGAGGGGCACGACGACCGCGACGCGTGGCGGCGCCACCGATCGCCGAACCGAGGAGGGAACCCATGGGCGCGGGACACGACCACGGCCCGATCACCGCCGGGGCCGCCAACAAGGGACGCCTGGCACTGGTCCTGGGCATGATGCTCACCGTCGCCGTCGTCCAGGTCACCGGCGCCGCGTTCAGCGGCAGCCTCGCCCTGCTCGCCGACGCCGGGCACACCGTCACCGACTCCCTCGGGGTCGCGCTGGCCCTGGCCGCCGTGTGGATCGCCGCGCGACCCGCCACCAGTAAGCGGACCTTCGGGTTCCAACGGGCCGAGATCCTCGCCGCCGCAGTGAACGCCATCGTGCTCTTCGCCCTGTGCGCGTTCATCGTGTCGGAGGCGATCAACCGATTCCGCGAACCCGCCGAGGTCTCCGGCCCGGGCATGATCGCGGTCGCCTCCTTCGGCCTGGTCATGAACATCGCCGCGATGTTCGTCCTGCGTTCCGGCGCCCAGGAGAGCCTCAACGTCAAGGGCGCCTACCTGGAGGTCATGAGCGACGCCCTGGCCTCCGTCGGTGTGATCGTGGGCGGTCTGATCGTGTGGCTCACCGGGTGGCAGCAGGCCGACACCCTCGTCTCCCTGGGCATCGCCGCGATCATCGTCCCCCGCGCGTGGTCACTGCTGCGTGAGGCCGTCCACGTCCTGCTGGAGGCCACCCCGAAGGGCATGGACCTGAGCGAGGTGCGCGAGCACCTCATGGGCCACCCCGCCGTCATCGACGTCCACGACCTGCACGCCTGGACCATCACCTCCGGCGTCCCCGTCATGTCCGCGCACGTGGTGGTCTCCGAGGAGGACCTGAGGGACACCGGGAGGATGCTCGACGAACTCCACGAGTGCCTCACCGGCCACTTCGACGTGGAGCACTCCACACTCCAGCTCGAACCGCCCGGCCACGCCGACCACGAGGGCGCCCGGCACGCCTGACCGGCGCCCGCCCGGCGGGGCGGGTGCGGGCCCCGAACGGTGGGGCGCCGTGTCCGGGCCGGGGGGTTTTGGCAGAATCGTTCGGGTCCCCGAGCAAGGAGAGCCCGTGTCCCGCAACCCCGACCACCAGGCACGTCAGCGGTGAACCGCAGGCCCGTGCGCCGACCCTCCGGCGCGCTGCGGCGGCTCGCCAGGAGCGTGATCCCGCTCCGCCGGTCCGCGCGCCACGGCGATCCGCGCACCGAGTGGCACACCACGCGGGAGTCCCGTGCCTGGTTCAAGCCCGCACGCGTGTTCCTGCTGATGTTCGTGACCGTCGACCTGGTCGGCGCCGTTCTCCTGAGCACTCCGTGGGCCACCACCGACGGCCGGGGCCTGCCCTTCGAGCAGGCCTTCTTCATGGCCACCTCGGCGCTCTCGGTCTGCGGGCTCAGCGTCGTCTCCATCGGCGACGACCTGAGCGGGTTCGGCCAGGGCGTGCTGCTGGCGCTGATGCAGGCGGGCGGCATGGGCATCATGACCCTGGCCTCGCTGTTGGGCACCGCCGTGATCCACCGGTTCGGCCTGCGCATGCAGCTCAACGTGCAGGCCGAGGTGCGCACGCTCTGGGTCGGTGACGTGCGCGGCCTGGTCAGCCGGGTCCTGACGATCTTCCTGGTCTGTCAGGGGATCACCTTCCTGCTGATCACCCCGCGCATGTGGCTGGGGTACGACCTCAGCCTCCACCAGGCGGTCTACTCCGGCTTCTTCCACTCCATCTCCTCGTTCAACAACGCCGGGCTCTCGCTGTACCCGGACAGCTTCGTCCGGTTCTCCGGGGACGCGTTCGTGCTGTTCCCCATCGCGCTGTCCTCGATCCTCGGCGGTATCGGCTTCCCGGTGCTCCTGGAGCTGCGCCGTCAGCTCCGTACCCCGCGCCGCTGGACCCTGCACACCAAGCTCACGGTCACCACCACGGCGCTGTTGTTCGTCGGGGGCGCCGTGCTGGTCACCGCGATGGAGTGGAACAACCCGAACACCCTCGGTCAGCTGCACTGGTGGGCCAGGGTCACCGACGGGGTCTTCCACGGCGTGATGCCGCGCAGCGGCGGCCTCAACGCCGTGCCCACCGGCGAGATGCAGGATTCCACACTGCTGCTGACCATCATGTTGATGTTCGTCGGCAACGGCAGCGCCGGGACCGCGGGCGGTATCAAGGTGGCCACCCTCGCCGTCATCTTCCTGGTCGTGCTCGCCGAGGTGCGCGCGCACGACCGCGTGCACGTCTTCGGTCGACAGCTGCCGTACGAGGTGATCCGACAGGCCCTGAGCCTGGTGTTCCTGTCCGCGACGGTGGTCGCCGCCAGCACGGTGCTCATGCTCTACGCCACCCGTTTCTCGCTCATGGAGGTGCTGTTCGAGGTGGTGTCGGCGTTCGGCGTGGTGGGACTGTCCACCGGGATCACCCCCGAGCTCGCACCGTGGAACCAGTACCTGATGGCGGTACTGATGGTCGCCGGCCGGATCGGCCCCGTCACCTTCGTGACGGCCCTGGCCTTCCGCGACCGGCATCGCCGCTACGAACTCGCCGAGGCCCGGCCGATCATCGGTTGAGCCGACCGACGCGCCGAGCCCTTCCCCAGAGGAGAGAACCATGCCGCACCGCGACAGGAACGACGACAAACGCGTGCTCGTGATCGGCCTCGGCCGCTTCGGGAGCTCGCTCGCTTTGGAACTGGTCAACCGGGGCTGGGAGGTGCTGGGCCTGGACTCCAACCCCAGGATGGTGCAGACCTACGCCGACGCGCTCACCCACACGGTGGTCGCCGACGTCACCGACGAGGAGGCCCTGCGGCAGATCGGCGCCGCGCAGTACGCGCGGGCCGTGGTGGCGATCGGCAGCCACCTGGAGGAGAGCATCCTCGCCACCTCCCTGCTGGTGGACCTCGGGGTTCCCTCGATCTGGGCGAAGGCGACCAACCGCAGGCACAAACGCATCCTGGAGCAGGTCGGCGCCGACCACGTGGTGCTGCCCGAACACGACATGGGCGAGCGGGTGGCGCACCTGCTCTCGGGGCGGATGCTGGACTACGTGGTGTTGGACGCCGGTTTCGCGCTGGGCAAGACCCGGGCGCCGAAGTCGCTGCTCGGTCGGACCCTGAGGGAGACCCGGGTGCGCCAGCAGTACGGGATCACGGTGGTGTCGGTGAAGCGGGTGGGGGCGTCCTTCACCTACGCCACCCAGGAGACCGTCCTACACAAGGGCGACGTGATCGTGGTGGCGGGGCGCACGGACGATGTGGAGCGGTTCGCCGAGTCCACCTGAGCGGGTTCGGGCAGGTCGTGAGCTTCCCGACAAAGCTGGCAAATTGACAACCGTTTTCATTTTCCCGATGATGGCTCCATGAGAACTCCCATCGCGCGAGCCGCCGCCCTCGGCGCCACCACACTGATGATCGCCACCGGTTGCGCGGCCGGAGGAGAGGACAACTCCGGCGAGGGGGTCGCCCCCGCCGACGCGGCCCTGACCGTCGTCACCGGCGTGTACCCCCTGGAGTGGCTGGCCCGCGAGATCGGCGGTGAAGACGTGGCCGTCGTGCAGCTCACAGAACCGGGCACGGAACCGCACGACCTGGAGCTGACCGGACGACAGATCGCACAGGTCAGCGAGGCCGACATCGCCTTCTACGTCGGTGGGCTCCAGCCCGCCGTCGACGAGGCCGTCGGCCAGGAGGCGGCCGACGCCGCGCTGGACGTGGCCGACGTCGTCGAGCTCCACCCGGCCGGAGAAGGGGGCGGCCACGCCGAGGACGACAGGCACGACCACAGTGGGGACGGGCACGACCACGGGGACGAGGAGCACGGCGAGGACGACGGGCACGACCACGGCGACCTCGACCCGCACTTCTGGCTCGACGTGGACCTCATGCAGGAGGCCGCCTCGGCCCTGGCGGAGCGTATGGGCGAGGTCGACCCGGACGGCGCCGACCGCTACCAGGAGGGGGCCGAGCGCGTCATCGGCGAACTCTCCGGCATCGGCGAGGAGTACGAGGCGGGCCTGGGCTCCTGCGAACACCGCGAGGTGGTCGTGGGCCACACCGCCTTCAGCTACCTGACCGAGCGGTACGACCTGGAGCAGATCGGAGTGAGCGGTGTGGACCCCGACACCGAACCCTCCCCCGCGCAGATCGCGGCGATCACCGACATCGTGCGGGACCGCGACATCTCGACGATCTTCACCGAACCCCTGATGCCCGCGGCCACCGCCGACACCATCGCGGCCGAGACCGGGGCCCGTGTCGAGGTACTCGACCCGCTGGAGGGCGTCACCGAGCGCTCTCCCGGCGACGACTACCCGTCGATCATGCGCGGCAACCTCGACGCGCTGTCGGAAGCGCTCACCTGCGACTGACACACGCGCCACCCCCTTTGAGAAGGCCCCGCCGTTCCCACGGCGGGGCCTTCGGTACTACAGCGCATTCGGGACCGGGTTCCCGTTCCAGCGACGGTTTCTCCCTGCCATCACCCACCTGACCTGGGATGGAACAGGTCCGAATCAGCTCCGGAGAAGCGTCCCGATTACATGGCGCTTACATCCTCACAAACGCCCGGACAAGTGGCGATGGTCACGCTATGCTCGGGAGAGTGTCAGTGCCAATGCACGTGCATCTGGCAGTGCATCGGCACGCACATCCCCTCAGACGGACCAAGGAGCTACTGGAACATGACCGCACACAACGGCATCCGCGCGACCGAGCTGACCGAGGCCGCCTGGCAGAAGGCCAAGCGCAGCAACTCGCAAGGCGCCTGCGTCGAGATGGCCCGCCTCACCGACGGTTCGATCGCCCTGCGCAACTCGCGCTTCCCGACCGGACCGGCCCTGGTCTACACCCAGGAGGAGATCGACTGCCTCATCCTGGGTGCCAAGGACGGCGACTTCGACAACCTGCTCAGCTAGGACGTGTTCCCCGGCCCCTGAACGGCGCGCCCCGGGGCGGTGCGCCGACCACGGCCTGGTATGCCTGCCCCCTGCTCTCTCCCAGGCCTCAGGGGCCCGTGCGACGCCGAAGGGCTCCGTCCATGCCGGACGGAGCCCTTCATACGTGCGCGGACCGGAGGGGCGGGTCGCCCAGGTCACGGAGCCTGCGGGGGATCAGCTGCCTTCGAGGTCCTTGAGCATGTCCCTGAGCAGGGAGAGGGTCTCGTCGGGAGTGGCGGCGGAAACGCTCAGCCGCGTCATGGCCTTGGTGTAGGCCTCCACGGTGGCGGGCTTGTCGATGATCTCGCCGTCGGTGAGCTGTTCGAGGTAGACGATGTCGGAGAGCTCGAACTCGGAGTAGCGCAGCAGGGTGAAGGAACCGGCCTCCGCCGCGTGCGCGCCCACCTCGAAGGGGATGATCTGGAGGGTGACGTTCTCGTGGTTCTCACAGAGGTGGATCAGGTGGCGGAGCTGGCCGCCCATGATCGCCGGACCGCGCTCCCGGCCCCCGATCGGACGGCGCACGGCCGCCTCGTCGAGGATGATCCACATCTTCTTCCCGGCCTCCAGATGCTTCTGTCTGGTGAGTCTGGCCTGAATGCGCTGCTCGGTCACCACGTCGGTGTCGACACCGCCGGAGATGATCTCGCGGGCGTACTCCTCGGTCTGCAGCAGGCCGGGGACGAACTGGGACTCGTAGATCCGGATCTGGTCGGCGGCCTCCTCGAAGCCCACGTAGCGGATGAACCACTTGTGGAGGGCGTCGCCGTACTCCTTCCACCAACCAGGCTTGTTGGATTCGGCCGCCAGTTCGCGGAATTGCTTGAGGAGCTTGCGGTCCGTGACCCCGTACAACTTCAGGAGGTCCTCGATATCGCGGGTCTTGAATCCGACCCGGCCGAGTTCCATGCGGCTGATCTTGGAGGCCGAGGCACGAATCTTCTCGCCCGCGGCCTCACGCGTGAGACCGCTGCGCTCACGGTGCTTGCGCAGCTGGTGCCCGAGGAGCATGCGACGCACGGTGGGTCCACTCCCCTGACGCAATTGAGCGATATCCACCTTCGCCGCCTCTCTGTCATTCTCCGAACAAGGGTATCGGGTCGGCCGCACCCCTTTGCCGGGCGGTCCGGACACTACACGTACACGATATAGCGCGCGCTCCCGAGCAACCGCGAGCCGGTCGCGGCCCGATGCCGCGACCCGTCGGACCGCTGGATGGGCTCCCGCGGAACCCGCCCCGGCGGCCGGCGCCCGAGAACGTGACCCGGGTCGCCCACTCACACGAATTGCGCCCAAACGAACTTTCCGCCGGGCGGTGTGGGAATCACACCCCACTCTCGCGCGAAAGCGCTCACCAGGGCAAGCCCTCTGCCGCCCTCCATGCTCGGCTCCGCTTCCCTTCTACGGGGCAGTCGATCTCCGCCGTCGCGAACGGCGCAGATGAATTCACCGCCGCTACGCATGAGGGACAGCTGAATACCGGCCTGGCCCTGCCTGGTCAAGGCCAGCGGGCCTCCGTGCCGTACCGCATTCGTGACCAATTCGGAAACAACGACCCCCACATCGCCGGACAAGTACTCCATGCGCCATTCGAGGAGCAGGGCCGCGGAAATCTCCCGGGCGGCGGCGACGGCCCGGGGACGGGACTCGAAGGTCCACGTGACGGCGTCGTGGCGGTCGCCGCAGACCGGGGTGTTCCAGCGCCGCGAACCGTGGGTCAGGACCTTGAGCCACCAGGCACCGGTCGGCTTGGCCACCGCCTCCGCACACTCCATGCCCTTCAACTCCTCACTGACGCTCGCGCGCCGGGCCGCCGACGAAAGGAAGGCTCGTGCCGGTGCACGTCCCGAATGCACGTGCATCTCGGCGCTGCACGCAATCGTAAGGCACCCCCCGGCAAAGTGCAGGCAAACGCGGACACGAACCGGGAAGGTTTACCGGTGCGCAGGTGGGAGGTATCGGCGGGCTGTCGCGGAAGCGTTACCCGAGCGTTTCACAAGTGCCTCCCAAGCGCCCCCCGGGGACGTACCGACCGGTAGGCACGTGGATAGGATTCCCCCGCGCCCAGCACGCGAACAACGGAGGTAACACCATGTCCCCAACGCCTCGTGTGGCGATCGTGACCGGAGCGGCACGCGGTATCGGCGCCGCGACCGCCGAGCGCCTGGCCCGGGAGGGCCGCGCCGTCGCCGTACTGGACCTCGACGCCTCCGAGGCCGGTGAGGTCGTGGACCGGATCACCGCCGACGGCGGGACCGCCGTCGCCGTGGCCTGTGACGTTGCCGACGAGGACCAGGTCGCGTCGGCCGTCGACACCGTCGCCGAGCGCCTCGGACCGCCCGCCATCCTGGTCAACAACGCGGGCGTGCTCCGCGACAACCTGCTGTTCCGCATGTCCGCCGACGACTGGGACACCGTCCTCGGCGTCCACCTGCGCGGCTCCTTCCTGATGAGCCGGGCCGCCCAGGCGCACATGACGTCCGCGGGGTGGGGGCGGATCGTGAACCTGTCCAGCTCGTCCGCGCTCGGCAACCGCGGCCAGGCCAACTACTCGGCCGCCAAGGCCGGTCTCCAGGGCTTCACCAAGACGCTCGCCATCGAGCTCGGGAAGTTCGGCGTCACCTGCAACGCCGTCGCCCCCGGGTTCGTCGAGACCGCGATGACCCGCGCCACCGCCGAACGGATCGGTGTCGCCTACGACGACATGAAGGCCTTCAAGCAGGCGGAGATCCCGGTACAGCGGGTCGGGTACCCGGAGGACATCGCCAACGCCGTCGCGTTCTTCACCGGCGAGGACGCCGGATTCGTGTCCGGGCAGATCTTGTACGTCGCGGGAGGTCCCCTCGACTGATCCGTCCCCGGTGCGCCCTCGGAGCGTTCCGACAGGGCCGCCGCGGGACACTGGCCGGTTCCGGCCATCCGCGCCGCCCGGCGTGCCACGGGCCCCTCAGACGGGCTCCGGGCCCCCGGGCGGCCGTGTGCGCGGCTCCTCCCCGGCTCCCCCGGCCGCGGGCAGGGCCCGGACCTCGGTGATGGCCCTCCCGTCGGCCTCGGCCACCTCCGCCGTCCATCCTCCGAAGTCCACCCGCTCCCCCGGCTCACGTGGAATGTGCTCCAGGACGGCCAGGATCATCCCGGCCACGGTGACGTAGTCGCCCTCCGGCGGGGCGGTCGTCTCCAGACCGAGGTCGGCCAGGTCGTGCACCGGGTAGGTGCCCGGCAGCGTCATCGACCCGTCCTCGTGCCACCGCGCCGCGCGGACGTCGGTGTCGGTCTCGTCGTAGATCTCCCCGACGATCTCCTCCAGGAGGTCCTCCAGGCTGACGATCCCCTCGATCCAGCCCGTCTCGTTGACGACCACGGCGAGCTGGGCCCGCTCCGCGGTCATCCTCTGGAGGGCCTGGGACACCACGAGCGAGTCGGGGAGCAGCATCGGCTCCCGGGCGACCTCCCGCAGGCTCCCCGAGCCCCGCACCAGGTCGGACCAGTGCACCACGCCCAGTACCTGGTCCAGCCCCGCCCCCGACACGATCGGAGCCCGCGAGTGCCCGTGGTCGGCGAGCATCCGCACCGCGTCGGCGGCGGGAGTCTCCTCCGGGATGGAGAACACCTCACCGCGCGGCACCACCACCTCGCGCAGACGCCGGTCGTCGATCTCGAACGCGCCCGTGATGATGGTGCGCTGTTCCTGCGTGATGTCGCGCTGCGAGGCGAGCATGTCGCGCAGCTCCTCCTCCGAGACCTCCTCCCGGGCGGCCGCGGGGTCGCCGCCGGTCATCCGCACCAGGAGGTTGGTGGACGCGCTGAGCAACCACACGACCGGACGGGACAGGGTCGCCATCAGGTCGAGCGGACGTGACACGGCCAGTGCCCACGTCTCCGCGCGCTGCATGGCGACCCGTTTGGGCGCGAGCTCGCCCAGAACGAGGGTGACGAAGGTCAGGGCGACCGTGACGAGCACGACCGACACGGGTCCGGCCGCGGAGCCCAGGAATCCGAGTGGTTCCACGAGCGGGCCCGCGAGGGACACTGCGGCGGCCGCGGAGGCCAGGAACCCGGCGAGGGTGATGCCGATCTGGATGGTCGCGAGGTAGCGGTTGGGGTCTCGCGCGAGACGGGCCACGGCCCGCCCACCGGCCCCTCGTCCGGCCAGCCGCCGGACCTGGCTCTCACGCAGCGTGATCAGAGCGATCTCACTGCCCGAGAACACCGCGTTGACCAGGACCAGGGCCAGAACCAACCCGAGTTGCGCCCCGTAGCCGTCCATGGCGTCCGTCGTCTCCCCTGTGGTGGACCCGCGCTCTCGTACGGAGCCGTCGTGCTCCCACCTTGACACAACGTGCTGGTCGGAACCGGTCCGCGCACCGCCGTGGCCCCGTATCGCCGTGTTCGGGCCCGGGGCGGGCACCGCTCCGGGCGGCCTCGGCGGGGGTCACCCGGACCGTGCTCGGGTGTCCTCGTCGATCCCCCGGGCCACGAGCGCCTCTCCGGTGGCGTCGGCCATCCGGAGGAGCTGGACGATCACGGGAACCACCAGCAGGTGGGGGCGGCCGGACAGGCCCCGGGCGCGGTACCCCTCGCGGGCCGCGCGCCAGGCGGCGGCGACCATCGGGATCGACCGGACGGTTAGGGCGAGCACCAGCGCGATCCGGTCCGGGTCGGCTCCCACGTGGCGCAGCGGCCGGGCCAGGCGCTCGAAGAGGTCCAGCATCTCCCGCACGCGCGTCGTGAGGGTGACGGCGTTGGCCAGCAGGACCAGTGCGGAGAGCTGGGCGCACAGCCGCACGCCCTCCTCCCATGCCCCGAACAGGGCCTGGAAGGCGCCGATGGCGAGCAGGAAGGGCCAGAGGGCGCGCACCACCGCGAGGGCCCGCCGGGGCCGCAGCCCGACCAGCGGGTACAGGACCAGGCTCACCGCCAGGGTGCCCAGGGACACCCACGCGTTCCCGGCGACCACCAGCGCCGTACCGGCCACCAGCAGGCCCAGGAGTTTGGGTCCGGCGGGCACCCGGTGCAGCGGGCCGGAACCGGGGACGTAGAGGCCGATCGCGCTCACGCGGCCCCGTCCTCCTCGTCCATGAGCTTGGTGTAGAACGTCACCGCGTCCTCGGGGCCTCCGTCGAAGGCCACCCGCCCCCCGGCCATGACCAGGACCCGGTCGAAGTCGGGCAGCAGGTCCAGGTCGTGGGTGAAGAGCACGACCTGCTGGTCGAGCCCGGCCAGGGTGCGGTGGACCATACGGGTGTTGCGCAGGTCGAGCAGGGTGGTGGGTTCGTCGCACACCAGGACCTCGGGGCCGGTCACCAGGACCGACGCCAGCGCGAGGAGCTGTTTCTGCCCTCCGGAGAGCAGGTGGCCCGGGTGGTCGCGGTGGTCGGCCAGGCCGTACCGGTCCAGGACCTCGTCCACGCGCCGCGCCGTCTCGGCCCTGCCCAGCCGCTGGGAGCGGAGTCCGATCTCCACGTCCTCCGCGACCGTCGGCATGATGATCTGGTGCGCGGCGTCGGAGAAGACGAAGCCGACCCGGCGCCGGACCTGCCGGGCGTGCCGCCGGGTGTCCCACTCCCCCAGCGACACCCGGCCCCGGTCCGGCAGCACCAGGCCGTTGAGGGTGCGGGCCAGGGTCGACTTGCCGGAACCGTTGGCCCCGATCACGCCGATGCGGTGCTCCGGGAGTTCGAGGTCGATCTCCCGGAGCACCGCGCGGTCGTCGTAGGAGTGCGAGACCCCTTCGAGGCGGAGCATCAGCCGTTCTCCTCGGGGACCCGGTCGTCGACGACCGGGCGGCCCGCCGGGGGGATCGGGTAGGCGCGGAACACTGCGCTCGCGATCGACGCGGTGGCCACGGCCTTGAGGAGGTCACCGGGTAGGAAGGCCGCCATGGACAGGGCGCCGGCGAGGACTCCGTCTCCGAGCACCACGGCCATCCAGGGAACTCCGATGGCGTAGATGACGACGACGCCGCCCAGCACGTTGGCGGCGAGGCCCCGCCAGAACACGTAGCGCCCCCGCGCGACCATGCGGTCGGTGAGGAGACCGATCACGAGGCCCGCGAAGATCCAGCTCACGATGAAGCCGCCCGTGGGACCGGCCAGCACCGACAGTCCGCCCCGACCGCCCGCGAAGAGGGGCAGCCCGGCGAGCCCGAGCGCGAGGAAGGCGGCGATGGCCAGGCAGCCGCGCTTCCACCCGAGCAGGCTGGGCGCGAGCATGATGCCCAGCGTCTGGAGGGTGATGGGCACCGGGCCGATGGGGATGGCGACGGTGACGCTGAGCGCGGCGATGAGCGCGGCGAACACGGCGACGAGCGCGAGGTCCCGTGCGGTGAGGCCCCGGTAGCGGACGTGGGCCGTCACGGTGGTGGGCATGCGTGGTCCCCCTCGGGGAGGAGTCGGGAGTGGATCACCGTCCATTGTCCGATATGCGGAGCCCCGCGGCACGGGGCGGGGGGCACAGAAGCCGGGCACGACTCTTGTAGGAGTTCGCCCAGGAACGGGGGCGTGCTCCGACCGGTCAGGCCTGGGCGGCCTCGGCGCGCTGGATGCGTTTGATGGGGACGGGGAGCACGCAGACGGGGACGGGGACGTCGACCCGGTGGCCGGTGTCCTCGGGGATTCCGGTGTCCGGGTCGACGCGCAGCGACATCAGGGAGTCCCCGTTCTGGGCGGCCACGACCAGGTGGTCGGGCTGCCCGCCGTGGCCGCGCACCACGGCGAAGTGGCGCGGCCAGGCGCCGACGGGGGTGTCGGCCAGGTGTTCCAGACGGGCGCCCTCGTCGCGGACGGCGAAGGTCGAGACGGTGTCCGCGCCCCGGTTGGAGACGTACACGCGCCCCTCGTAGCCGGTGGTCATGGGCAGGGCGTCGCCGTCGGCGATCTCCCGACCCTCGACCCTGAGCCGGTGGAGCGCGATCTCGGCCGGGTGGTTGGCTCCGGTGACGGCTGCGGTGCGCGCGCCGAGGGCGGGCACCGACCCGAGGTGCTCGCCGGTGCCGTTGCGGGGGTTCCAGCGCACGGTGTGCACGCGCGAGTCCAGTTCCCCCGCGACGTAGACGTACGCGCCGTTGACCGCCATGTGTCGGGGGCCCGTGCCGGACGGAAGGCGGACGGTGCCGAGCAGGCCCTCGTCATAGGCGGGCACCGGGCCCTGGTTCTCCTCGGTGAGCGGTGTGGCGTAGTGGTGGACGCGCAGTTCGTCGGTGCCGAGATCGGCGGCGACCAGGTACCGGAGACGGGGGTCGTGCGTGTCCAGGAGCACCGCGGTGCTGTGCGCGTGGGGGCCGTCCTGGCGGTCGGCGACCGGGCCGCGGCCCCGGTGCGCGAGTTCGCGGGCGGGCCCGGAGGGGGAGCCGTCCTCCGTGGTGGGCTGGATCGCGACCACGCCGTTGGCGTAGTTGGCCACCGCGACGCGTTCGGGGCCCAGGTAGCGGACGTGGCAGGGCGAACCGCCGCCCGTGGGTACGGAGCCGATCTCGGTGAGGGTGGTGTCGCCGCGCACGCGGAAGGCGGTGAGGGTTCCCCGGGCCCTCTCGTTGACCGCGTACACCGTGGGCGGGTCGGGTCGGAAGGCCAGGAACGAGGGGCCGGTGGTGCGCGCGGCGACGCCGTCGGCGCTCAGCTCCCCGCTCTCGGGGTCGAACCACACCCGGTGGACGCCCTCGCCCTTGCCGGGCGGGTCGGAGTCGGGGGTGTAGGTCCCCACGAGCAGGAGCCGTCGTGGTGTGTCCACCGTGAGCCTCGTTTCCGTCGCCTCGGGATGGGCCGTGGTCCGGACCACGGCCGGAATGCTACCGCTCCCGCCGTCAGCGGGGAAGGACGCGCGCGATCGCCTCCGGAACCGCCCCGCTACCCACCGGTCACACAGAGAAAACGGTGACGTGCGTAGCCTTTCTGTTACAGTTCCTCCTCAACAGGCCGAGATGGGAGATTCAGGGCCGTCTCCCTCGCACCCGCCCTGTTCGCGACCACCGGATTCGGCTGTCCGTACCGACGGTGGTCCCGATCGGTCGGGCGGCTCCCGGGGCTCCCCGTACGCGTCCGTCGCGCCCCCACGGAAGGACCACCCCACCGCAGGTCCTCATCCCCCTCGGTGACCGCGAGCGGCGCGTCCACGCGCACTCGCGGACCGTGGTTCCCCGCTCACCCGACGTCTGGACCCGAATTGACCCTTCGCCGACTGTCCGAAGTGCCGTTGCCCGACAAGGAGACCATCGAGCTGGTCCGCCAGTCCTGCGTGGACATCCCCGAGGGCTCCACACGTCTGGCCCGGTCCTTCTACGAGAACCTCTTCTCGATGGTCCCCGAGGTGAGGAGCATGTTCTCCGAGGACATCAAGCCCCAGCAGCAGCGCATGGCGGACGCCCTGTTGTCCGTGGTGCGCCACCTCGACACCCCCGACGACGTCGCCCACTACCTCCGGCGCCTGGGCCGCCAGCACCGTGTGGAGCTGGGCGTGCTACCCGAGCACTACCCGCACGTCGGCCGCGCCCTGGTCCGCGCCGTCAGCGAGGTCTCCCCCACCTGGTCGTCCTCCATGAGTTCGGCCTGGGTCCTCGTCTACCAGTGGGTCACCGCGAACATGATGGCCGGGGCCGACCAAGCCCCGGGCCCCGCTCCGGCTCCGGCTCCGGAGCCCGCCCCCACCCGCGCCCCGGCTCCGTCGGCCGCCCCCCACGCGTTCCGGCGGGCCTGACACCCGCCTCCCCTGCCTGCCGTCCCTCACCCCGTCGAAAGCCACCGTTCATGACTCACAGCCATCAGAACCGCACCCCCGGCACCGAGGGGGAACGCCACGTACAGGCGGTCCTGGGCACCACCGACCGGGCCGACCGCTTCTACCGCGACCAGATGCTCGACCACCTCAACCCGCTCATGCGGGACTTCGTCGCCCGCCAGGAGATGGTGTTCGTGGCGACGTCCGACGCCCGGGGCGAGTGCGACTCCAGCTTCCGAGCGGGCCCTCCCGGTTTCGTGCACGTCGTCGACGACCGCACCCTGGTCTACCCCGAGTACCGGGGCAACGGGGTGTTCGCCAGCGCGGGCAACATCCTGGAGAACCCGCACATCGGGCTGATGTTCCTCGACTTCGAGCGGGAGCGGATCGGGCTGCACGTCAACGGGCGCGTGAAGATCATGGAGGACGAGACCCTGCGCCCCCACGTTCCCGGCCTACCGCTGCCGCAGGTGCCGGGGCAGCGCACACAGATGTGGATGATGGTGCAGGTCGAGGAGGCCTACATCCACTGCCGCAAGCACATCCCGCACCTGCGCCGGGTCGGCGCCGAGGAGTCCTGGGGCACCGACGACGCGCTGCGCAAGGGCGGCGACTACTTCGGGGCCAGGGAGGGCAGGCGCGCCACCGCCGGTACCGGCCCCTGGTAGCGGCCCCTGGTAGCGGAGGGGGCGGCCCCGTGACGGCGGGACCGCCCCGACGACCTAGGGCGTGTTCTGTGGATGCTTTCGCCTTCTGGCGGCGGAGCCGCCAGCCCCGCGAGCGGCCGCCAGGCCATCTCTCGCAAGACGATGAGCGACGGTCAGCCCGGGTTTGGCTGTCCGAGCTTCATCGGCGCAGCGAGAGGCAGCCTGGCCACGCGAGCGCGGAATGATCCACAGAACACGACCTAGGAGCGTCTGCCCGCCTCCCTGACGGCCTCGACCGCCTTCATGATGCGCTTGTCCGAAACCGGGTAGGCGGTGCGCAGCTCCTGCGCGAAGAGGCTGACCCGGTACTCCTCCAGCATCCAGCCCAGCTCGACCACGTCCGGGTCGTCGGCCCGCCCCGCGGGCAGGGCCCCGCGGACCTTCGCGACGGCCTGGCGCATCTGTTCGACCTTGGACATGTTGACCTGGTCGCGGCGAGGGTTCTCGGGGAGCTTGCCCAACCGGTGTTCGACGCCGCGCAGGTAGCGGTGCACGTCGTCCAGCCGTGCCAGCCCCGCACGCGTGACGAACCCCGGACCGACGAGGTCGCCGAGCTGCCCCTGCACATCGTTGAGGGACGGCAGCACCGCGAGCGACGTGGTGCCCTTGACCTTCTTCGACACCTTGCGCCACAGCACGAGCACGCGCGCGGTCCTCCCCAGGATCTCGGCGAGGGTGTCTCCGAGGTCGGCGCGCACCCGGTCGGCGAGCCGGGCGAAGTCGTCACCGTTCCACACCGGCCCGCCTTCGCGCGTGAGCAGGTGGTCGACGGCGGCCGCCTCGGCGTCCTCCAGCATCTTGCGGATCGACCCGTGTGGGTTGTCCGCCAGGGCGAGTTTGTCGGGGTTGTTCAGCCCCTTGCTGACCGCCGTCGCCGGGGACGGGATGGTCAGCATGAGCAGGCGCCGGGTGCCCGCGCGCATCGCCGCCCGCTGCTCGGGCCGGGTGTCGAAGATGCGGATCGCCACGCTCTCGCCCTCGTCGACCAGGGCCGGGTAGCCCTTGACCTTGGGGCCCAGGGCCTTGCGTTCGAGGGTCTGCTCCAGCGGGCCGAAGTCCCAGGAGGTCAGGCCCTTCTTCTCCACGCCCTTCGCCTCGGTGGCGATCGCCTCGCGCAGGCGCGGTTTGAGTTTGGCCCGCAGCTGTTCGAGGTCCTTGGACTCGGCCAGGGTGCGCTTGCGGTCGTCGACGGCGCGGAAGGTGATGCGCAGGTGGTCCGGAACCCGGTCCAGCTGGAAGTCCTCCGGGCGGACGCGTTCTCCGTGGGCCATCACGGTGAGTTCGGCCGCAAGCGCCTCGCGGAGCGAGCCCTCGTAGGGGGTGATCCCGCCCCGGGCGCGGGCCGCGTTGTCGGGGACCGGCACGAAGTTGCGGCGCAGCGGCTTGGGCAGCGAACGGATCATCGCGGTGATGAGCTCGTCGCGCAGGCCCGGGATCTGCCAGTCGAACCCGGTGTTCTCGACCTGGTTGAGGAACTTCACCGGTACGTGCGCGGTGACGCCGTCGGAGTCGCTGCCCGGCTCGAACTGGTAGGTGAGGGGGAAGACGAACGCGCCCTGGCGCCACACGTCCGGGTAGTCGTCCTCGCTGACCGCGCCCACACCGTCGTTGATGAGCTCCTCGCGGGTGAAGTCGAGGAGCGCGGGCTCGGTGCGCCGGGTCTTCTTCCACCACGAGTCGAAGTGGGCGGCGGAGACGGCGGTGTCCGCCACGCGCCGGTCGTAGAAGTCGAACAGGGTGTCGTCGTCCACGACGATGTCGCGGCGGCGGGCCCGGTGCTCCAGGTCCTCCACCTCGTCCAGAAGCTTCCGGTTGTCGTGGAAGAACTGGTGGCGGGTCTCCCAGTCGCCCTCGACCAGGGCGCGGCGGATGAACAGCTCCCGGGACAGCTCCGGGTCGATCCCCCCGTAGGAGACCTTGCGCTGCACGACGATGGGCACCCCGTAGAGGGTCACCCGTTCGAAGGCCATGACGGCGCCCCGCCTGCGCTCCCAGTGCGGTTCGCTGTAGCCCCGCTTGACGATGTCCGCGCCGAGCTCCTCGGCCCACTCGGGTTCGATCCGGGCGACCATCCGCCCCCACAGCTTGGAGGTCTCGACCAGTTCGCCGACCATCACGAAGCGCGGCTGCTTCTTGAACAGCGCCGAACCGGGGAAGATCGCGAACCGCGCGCCCCGCCCGCCGAGGTACTCGTGTTTGTCCGGGTCCTTGAGGCCGACGTGCGAGAGCAGCCCGGCCAGCAGGGACATGTGCACGGCGCGGGGGTCGGCGGCCTCGGCGCGCAGCGGCGGGACCTCGATGTCCATGGTGCGCAGGACCTGCTTGAGCTGGCCGTGGATGTCCTGCCACTCGCGCACCCGCAGGTAGTTGAGGAACTCCTCGCGGCACATCCGGCGGAACTGGTTGCCGGACAGCTCCTGCTGCTTGTCGCGCAGGTGGTTCCACAGGTTGAGGAAGGCGAGGAAGTCCGACTCCTTGTCGGTGAACCGGGCGTGCGCCTGCTGGGCCTGCTGCTGCTTCTCGGTGGGCCGCTCGCGCGGGTCCTGGATGGACAGCGCGGAGGTGATGACCATGACCTCGGCGAGGCAGTCGCGCTTCTCGGCCTCCAGGACCATCCGGCCCAGGCGGGGATCGATGGGTAGCTGGGCGAGGCGTCGGCCGATCGGGGTGAGGCGGCGCTGCCGGTTGTGCTCGCCCTTGGGCTCGGGCTGGAGGGCTCCGAGCTCGGCCAGCAGGTTGACGCCGTCCTTGATCTGCCGGTGGTCGGGCCCGTCCACGAACGGGAACGCCGCGACGTCGCCCAGGCCGAGGGCGGCCATCTGGAGGATGACCGAGGCCAGGTTGGTGCGCAGGATCTCCGGGTCGGTGTACTCCGGGCGGGAGAGGAAGTCCTCCTCGGAGTACAGCCGGATGCAGATGCCCTCGGACACGCGGCCGCACCGGCCCTTGCGCTGGTTCGCGGAGGCCTGCGAGACCGCCTCGATGGGCAGGCGCTGCACCTTGGTGCGGTGGGAGTAGCGGGAGATGCGCGCGGTGCCGGGGTCGATCACGTACTTGATGCCGGGGACCGTCAGCGAGGTCTCGGCGACGTTGGTGGCGAGGACGACGCGGCGTCCGCCGTGCCGGGACCACACGCGCCTCTGCTCGGCCACGGACAGGCGCGCGTAGAGGGGCAGCACCTCCAGGCCGCGGATCTTCTTCTTCTCCAGCGCCTCGGCGGTGTCGCGGATCTCGCGCTCGCCGCTCAGGAAGACGAGGACGTCTCCGGGTTCCTCGCGGGAGAGTTCGTCGACGGCGTCCAGGATGGCCTGGGTCTGGTCCTTGTCGGTGCCGGGCCCGGGGTTCCTCTCCTCGGGGTCGAGGATGTCCTCGGAGATCGGCCGGTAGCGGACCTCGACCGGGTAGGTGCGCCCGGAGACCTCGACGATGGGGGCGTCGTCGAAGTGGCGGGAGAACCGTTCGGGGTCGATGGTCGCGGAGGTGATGACGACCTTCAGATCCGGCCGTTTGGGCAGGAGCTGTTTGAGGTAGCCGAGCAGGAAGTCGATGTTGAGGCTGCGCTCGTGCGCCTCGTCGATGATGAGCGTGTCGTACTGCCGCAGCATGCGGTCGTGCTGGATCTCGGCGAGCAGGATGCCGTCGGTCATCAGCTTGACCAGCGTGTTGTCGTTGGAGGAGTCCGTGAACCGGACCTTGTAGCCGACCGTCTCGCCCAGCGGGGTGCCGATCTCGTCCGCGATGCGCTCGGCCACCGTGCGGGCGGCCAGCCGTCGCGGCTGCGTGTGGCCCACGGTGCCCATGACACCGCGCCCCAGCTCAAGGCAGATCTTGGGCAGCTGGGTGGTCTTGCCCGAGCCGGTCTCCCCGGCCACGATGACGACCTGGTGGTCGCGGATGGCCTCGGCGATGTCCTCGCGCCGGGCGCTGACCGGCAGGTCCTCGGGGTAGCTGAGCTGGGGCACGGCCTCGCGGCGCTCCGCCACGCGGAGCTCGGCGCGGTCGATGTCACCCGCGATCTGTGCGGTCACCGAGGAACGGCGGCGCTCGTCGCTGATTCTGGCCAGACCGTCGATACGGCGGCGCAGCCGGTGCCGGTCGGCGGGCATGAGGTCGCGCAACCGGGAACGGAGCTGGTCCGTGGCGGGCGCGGGCGTGGTGGTGCTCATCAGTACTCAAGGTTAGGAGGGCTGGCAACCGGTTTTCCCGGCGGGCACGGTTCTGGTCGGGGCGGGCCCCTACCGGCGGACGCGTCCCGGGCGCACCCAACGGGTCGTCCCGGGCACACAGACGGGTCAACGCCCGGAGTGCCGGAGTTGTTCCGCCGGGGGGGGCGGGGCGGACGCCGGTGGGCGCCCGCCCCGCCCGGGTTCACTCCGCGGCGTCCCGCTCGGAGAGGATGCGGCCGACGGCCTCGGCGGTGTGCGGCGCCCACTCCTCCATCATGGTGAAGTGGTCGCCCGGTACCTCGACCCGCTCGTGCCCGGTCGGCCAGCTCCACCCCAGGCCCAGCTTGCCCCCGTCCGCCGTGACCACCGCCTCGGTCGGCCTGACCTGCACGGTCCTCCCCCGCCAGTCGGACGGGCGCCACTGCGAGAACAGGTCGAGGTAGGCGCCCATGGCGGTCAGCCGGGCGGTGTCGAGGAGCTCGAACTCGTTGGCGCGGTCGGTGACGAACTCCGTCACCATCGGCAGGAGTTCGTCGTCACCGGGAACGACGGTGTCGAGCAGCACCGCCCGCTCCGGCGGGGTGCCCCGGCGCGCGAGCTCCTCCGCGACGGCGTGCGCGGTCCACCCTCCGGAGGACCGGCCGACCAGCACGAAGGGGCGGCCGTCGGCGGCGGCCAGCGCCTGGTCCGCCTGGGTCCGTACGAAGGTGTCCAGGTCGGCGGGAAGCTCCTCGCCGTCCAGGTAGCCCGGCGCGGACAGAGCGACGACGCGTCGTCGTCCCTGCCACCTGCTGGCGAACCGGGCGAACTCGTGCGGACCGGAGGTCATGACCAGTGACGGGTGACAGATCAGGACCGGTTCCTCGGGCCCGGTGGCCAGGACCGTGGTGGCGGCGGGCGAGTCCCCGGTGAAGACCGCCCGCGTACGCGAGGCGGCCAGGGCCAGGTCGATGGCCTCCCTGGGCCGGTACTGGACGCAGGCGTCCAGGAAGAGGCCGACGAGGCTGTCGTTGACTCCGGTGGCGCCCGGGGTCCGTTCGCCCGGGCCCTCCGGGGCGGGGCGGCGGGAGCCCTGCTCCGGCTCGGGCGCGGTCTGCCCCATCTCACGGTCGAGGAACCGTGCCAGGGCCACGGGTGTGGCGTGCTGGAACACCAGGGTGGCGGGCAGGCGCAGCCCGGTGAGCGACTGGAGGTGGTTGCGCAGTTCCACGGCGGTCAACGAGTCGAACCCCGACTCGGGGAACTCCTGGTCGGCGCCGTACTCCGAAGAGCCCAGGATCTCGGCCGCCCGTTCGCGCACCAGGCGGGTGAGCAGTTCCCGCCGCTCGGCGCCCGCGGGAACCGAGCCCAACGGCACCGTGTCCGGCCCGGTCCGCTCGGGGGCCCGGACCAGCCCGCGCATCAGCGCGGGCACGTGCCCCCGGGTGACCGCGCGGGTGCGGAGTCCGACCAGGTCCAGCGGTGAGGGCACCAGGTGGGCGCGGTCGGTCGACAGCGCGGCGTCCAGGAGGGCGCGCCCCTCGCTCTCGTCGATCCCCTGGACGCCCCAGGTGCGGGACATCCGGTTCGCGTTGACCGGGTTCATCTGCGCCGAGTCCCCGGACTCGGTGAGCCAGCGGCCCCAGGCCAGTGACTGGGCCGGAAGGCCCCGCTCCCTGCGGTACGCGGCCAGGGCGTCCAGGTAGGCGTTGGCGGCCGAGTACGCCGACTGGCCCGCGCTGCCGAACACCGCGGCCGCCGAGGAGAAGAGGACGAACGCGTCCAGGTCGAGGTGCTCGGTCAGGCGGTGCAGGTTCCAGGCGCCGACGGCCTTGGGCGCCATCACCCGAGCCATGGTGCCGTCCGTCAGACCCGTGAAGGTGGCGTCGTCGAGCACGGCGGCCGAGTGCACGACGGCGGTGAGCGGAGTGTCGGCCAGGAGCTCCCCCAACCGCTCGGCGTCGGCGACGTCGCAGGACTCGACCCGGACGCGGGCGCCCAGGGCGGTGAGTTCGGCGACGAGCGCCTCGGTGCCCGGGGCGCGGGAGCCCTGACGGCTGACCAGGAGGAGGTCGTCCACGCCGTGCCGGACCACGAGGTGGCGGGCGACCAGCTTGCCGAGCTGTCCGCTGGCGCCGGTGATCAGCACCGTTCCGCCGGGCCGGAAACGGCCGGTCAGGTCCAGCACCGTCTTGCCGACGTTGTGGCCGCGCTGCATGACCTGCAACGCCTCCGCGGCCTCCTCGATCGGGTACCGGTGCAGCGGCCCCTGGTCCAGGGTGCCGTCCGTGAGCAGGGGTACGAGCGCGGCGAAGGCCCGCTGGATGCGTTCGGGCCCCGACTCCAGGACGTTGAAGGCCCGGTAGGTGACGCCGTCGGGGACCTCGTCGGCCCCGAGCAGTTCGTTACGGCCCAGTTCCACGAACCTGCCGCCCTCGCCGAGCAGCCGTAGGGAGGCCGGGATCGCCTCGCCCGTGAGGGAGTTGAGGACGACGTCCACGCTGCCCGCCGCGTTCCGGAACCGCTCCTCGAACCCGGGCTCGCGCGAATGCGCGATCTCGTCGTCGCCCAGCCCGGCCGCTCGGAGCAGGTCCCACTTGCCGGGGCTGGCGGTGGCGAGCACCCGGGCGCCCAGGTGGTGGGCCAGGCCGAGGGCCGCCTGGCCCACGCCACCGGCGGCGGAGTGGATCAGCACGGTCTCACCCGCGCTCAGCCCGGCCTCCTCCACGAGGGCGAGGTAGGCGGTCAGGTACACGGCGGGGACGGCGGCCGCCCGTGCGTGGTCCCAGCTGTCGGGGACCCGGGTCAGGTAGCGGTGGTCGGCCACCGCCACGGGCCCGAAGGCGCCCGGGAAGAGTCCCATGACGCGGTCACCCGGTCGCAGGCCCCCGGCGTCGTGCCCGGCCTCCAGCACCACGCCGGAACCCTCGTTGCCGATGTCACCCGGCTCCGGGTACATGCCCACGGTCATCAGCACGTCGCGGAAGTTCAGCCCGGCGGCGCGGACCGCCACACGCACCTCGTGGGGGGCCAGCGGCCGTTCGGGCGCGGGGAGGTGCCGGAGTCCCCCGACGATGCCCCGGCCGTCGGCGTCCAGGCGCCAGCCGGGACTGCGCGCGGGCGGGAGGGCACCGTCATCGGCCTCCGAGCGGCTGCGGGCCAGGCGGGGTGCGTGGAGCCGCCCCTCCCGGGCCGCCAGCCGGGGCTCCTCCGTGCGCAGCGCCTCGGCGACCAGCCCCGTGTCGGCCCGGTCGGCGTCAAGGAGCAGGAAGCGGCCGGGGTTCTCGGTCTCCGCTGAGGCGACGAGTCCCCACAGTGCCGCCCCCGCCGGGTCCGCGGGCGGGTCGGCGTCGCCCGGTAGGCGCACCGCGCCTCGGGTGAGCACCACGAACCGGGTGGCGGAGTAGTGGTCGTCGTCCATCCGGTCGCGCAGGGACGCCACCAGTCCCGAGAGCCGGGCGAGCGCCTGGTCGGGATCGGCGCTCGCGGCGGTGTCCGACCCGAGCACGATCACGGGGGGCGCCGTCTCCCCCTCCTCCGTGGGGCAGTCGTCCAGCGGCGTGCCCGGGGTCGCGACCCACGTGCGGGGGTCGGGAGTCGCGGCCTCGCCCCGGCCGGTGACGTCCTCCCATTCCAGGTGGAAGAGCGCGTCCCGGTCCGGGCGAGACGTGTCGGCCGCCTCCCTGACCGTGAGGGAGTCGACGCTCAGGAGCGGGGCCCCGTCGGGGCCGGTGCACAGGACCTCGTACGTGTCGTGTCCGGTCCGGGTGAGCTGGACCCGCACGCGGTCGGTGGCGTGTCGGCCGTACGCGCGCACCCCGTTCCAGGAGAAGGGCATGAGGAGCCGGGGGCTCTCCCCCTCGTCCGCCTCACGCAGGAGCAGGGACTGCAGGCCCGCGTCGAGCAGGACCGGGTGGGGGCCGGTCATGGCGGCCGCGTCGGCGGGCAGGGTCGCGGGGCCCGCCTCGGCCCACGTGCGGGAGCCCTCGGCCCGCACCGTGCGCAGACCCTGGAACGAGGGCCCGTAGCGGACGCCCCGGGCCTCCAGGAGCTCGTAGACCCCCGCCACCGCGAGCTCGGACGCGCCCGGGCCGGGCGGAACGGGGGTCGGGGCGGGCGTCCGGGTGGCCGGAGCCAGGAGGCCCTGGGCGTGCTCGGTCCACTCCCGGCCGTCGGCGGTGGCCGACAGGAGCCGGAACGCGCGGGTGCCGCGCAGGTCGGGGGCGTCCACGATGACCTGGACGGGGGTTCCACCGCCGTCCGGGTCGGGTTCGAGGGGGGCGCTCAGGGTGAGTTCGGCGATCTCGGGCCGGTCGCACAGGTGCCCGACCCGCAGGAGCAGCTCGACCGTGGCGGCTCCCGGGAGGAGGGCCCGGCCGGAGAGCGCGTGTTCGGTCAGCCACGGGGTGCCCTCGGTGTCGAGCCTCCCGGTGAAGAGGGTCTGCCCGGTCCCGCCGAGGGGGGTCCAGGCCCCGATCAGCGGATGGTCGGCGGAGTTCAGCCCCACTGAGGAGGGGTCGCCGGAGAGCACGGGTTCGGTGAGCCAGTACCGCCGATGCTGGAAGGCGTAGGTCGGCAGCGGGACCCTCCCCGCGCCCTCGCCCAGGACCTTCGCCCAGTCGACGCCGATCCCCAGGCAGTGGGCCTCGGCCAGCGCGGTCAGGAAGCGGTCGCGGGGGTCCTGGTCCCTGCGCAGGGTGTGGACCAGGGGGCGGTCGTCGGCCCCCGCCGCGTCCAGGGTCTGGCGCAGGGGAACCGACAGCACCGGGTGCGCGCCGACCTCGACGAACGGGATGCCGGTCGGGGCCAGGGCGCGGACGACGGGTTCGAGGACCACGCCATGGCGCAGGTTCCGGTACCAGTACCCGGCGTCCAGGGTGGTCCCGTCCACGGGCGCGGTGGGCGGTACGTATCCCGGCGTCCACGTGGTGGCGGGCGCGACGGTGGAGTGGAACGGCACGGTGCCCGCACGGGGCCGGAGGTCGGCCAGCTCGGTGAGCATCTCGTCCTCGACCCGGTCCATGAGGAAGCAGTGCGAGGTGTAGTCGACGGGGATGCGCCGCACGAAGGTGCCCTCCGCCTCCCGTGCCGCCACGAAGGCGTCCACGGCGGCGACGGAGCCGGCGACCGTGCAGGTCTCGGGACCGTTGGCGCCCGCCACCGCCAGGCGGTCCTCCATGCCCGCGATCAGGGCGGCCGCGCGGTCGGCGCTGAGCCCGACCACCGCGATACCGCCCTCTCCCGCGACCCGGGCCAGCGCGCGGCTGCGGGCGACGACCACCCGGGCGCCGTCCGCCAAGGACAGGACCCCGGCCACACAGGCGGCCGCCACCTCCCCCTGTGACTGGCCGACCACCGCCGCGGGCTCGACCCCGGCCGCACGCCAGAGCCGGGCGAGCGAGACCAGGAACGCCCACAGGACGGGCTGGACGACGTCGGGGCGCACGTTCTCGCCTGTGAAGGCCGGAGCGCCGGGTTCCTCGCGCAGGACCGCCGAGAGCGACCAGTCGACGAGGGGGGCCAGGGCTCCCTCGCACTCGGCCACGGAGGCAGCGAAGGCCGGGGAGTCGGCCATCAGGTCGCGGGCCATGCCCGACCACTGACTGCCCTGGCCGGGGAAGACGAACACCGGCCCCTCGGCGGGTCCGGACCGCCGCGCCGTACCGGTGGCGGTCCCGTCCGCCTCCTCGCCCGCGGCCAGGGATCGGAGTCCGCCGGTGAGGGCCTCGGCGGAGCCTCCGACGACGACGGCGCGCCGGGAGAAGCGGGCGCGTTCGGTGGCCAGGGTCCGTGCGACGTCGTGCGCGGAGGGGCCCGCGCCCGGCGCGTCCACGAGCAGGGTGTCCGCGTGGTCGGCGAGGCGTTGCGCCTGTGCCCGGAGCGCGGGTTCGTCACGGGCCGACAGCAGCCACGCGGTACGGCCCGCGACCAGGGGTGCGGTGGACCCGTCGCCCTGGCCGGGGGCGAGTGCTCCCTCCTCCGGGGCGGGCTCGGGGGCCTCCTCCAGAACCAGGTGGACGTTGGTCCCGCTGATGCCGAACGACGACACCCCCGCTCGGCGCACGCGCTCCCCGCGCGGCCAGTCCCGGGCCTCGGAGATCGGGCGCACCCTGCCCGAGTCCCAGTCCACCAGGGGGGTGGGGCGGTCGGCGTGCAAGGTCCTGGGCAGCCGTCCTCGGCTCAGGGCCAGCACCATCTTCACGATGCCGACCGCACCGGCAGCGCCCTGAGTGTGCCCCAGGTTGGACTTGACCGAGCCCAACCACAGCGGGTCGGGAGCGGACCTGGAGCCGAACACCTCCAGGAGGGCTCCGGCCTCGATGGGGTCGCCGAGCTCGGTACCGGTGCCGTGCGCCTCCACCGCGTCGATGTCGTCGGCGACCACGCCCGCGTCCTCCAGCGCGGCGCGGACCACCCGGATCTGCGCGGGGCCGTTGGGCGCGGTCAGACCGCTGGAGGCACCGTCCTGGTTGATCGCGCCGCCCCGGATCACCGCGAGGACCGGGCGCCCGTGGCGCCGGGCGTCCGACAGCCGTTCCAGGACCAGGGAGGCGGCGCCCTCCGCGAACCCGGTTCCGTCGGCTCCGGCTCCGAAGGCCTTGCAGCGCCCGTCCCGCGAGAGGGCGCCCTGCTTGGCCGACTCGGCGAAGAGCGAGGGCCCCGACATCACGGTCGCGCCGCCCGCCAGCGCCATCACGCACTCACCCCGGCGCAGGGAGCGCACGGCCAACAGCACGGAGGCCAGGGAGGAGGAACAGGCGGTGTCCACCGTCAGCGCGGGCCCGCGCAGTCCCAGCGTGTAGGCGATCCGCCCCGAGGCGACGCTCGCGGCGGTGCCGGTCATCAGGTAACCCTCGACGCCCTCCGGCATGGGCACCCGTCCCGAGGTCGTGGTCCGGGCGTAGTCGGTGGTGCTGATCCCGGTGAAGACGCCCGTGCGCGTCTCGGCGAGGGTGTGGGGGTCGATGCCCGCCCGTTCGAGGGACTCCCAGGTCACCTCCAGCATGAGTCGCTGCTGGGGGTCCATCGCCTCGGCCTCGCGGGGCGAGATCCCGAAGAAGGCGGCGTCGAACCCGGCCGCGTCCTCCAGGAACCCCCCGCCCGTGGACATACCGGGGCGGCCGCGCATGTCCTCGACGTCCCAGCCCCGGTCGTCGGGCAGGTCGCCGATGGCGTCGTCCCCCCGCTCCAGCAGGTCCCAGAGCTCCTCGGGGCCGTTCACCCCACCGGGGAGTCGGCACCCCATGCCCACCACGGCGATGGGCTCGCTGTCGCGTTCCCGGAGCTGGTTCAGTTCGG
This sequence comes from Nocardiopsis sp. NPDC007018, assembly GCF_040635075.1. NCBI lineage: Bacteria > Bacillati > Actinomycetota > Actinomycetes > Streptosporangiales > Nocardiopsidaceae > Nocardiopsis > Nocardiopsis sp. NPDC007018. The sequence goes on along the minus strand of NZ_JBEYHA010000030.1, from coordinate 35,784 downwards.
CCCGGGTGCGCCGGAGGTCGGCCGTGACCCGTTTGAGGTAGTCGAGGACCTGGGCGTCGTCAGTCATGGGTGTGCCTCATCGGTTCACTTCGCGGCACCGGGGCGCCGGGGGTGGTGGGGACTGGGGATCGTGGGGGCCGCGCGGCCGGACGGGGAGGAGGGCGGGCTCAGTCCGCCAGGGTCTCGTCGATGAGGGCGAAGAGCTCCTCCCGCGACGCGGAGTCGAGGTCGGCCCCGTCGGTCTTCCCGCCGAGGCTCCCCGGTGCGTCCGGCTCCAGCCTCCCCAGCAGGGCGCGGAGCCGCTCCGCCACGCGGGAGCCGTCGGCGCCCTCGTACTCGTCGAGCGCGGCGGCGAGCCCGTCGAGGCGCTCCAGGACGACCTCCTCCGCGCTGCCGAAGACCCGCTCCTCCACGTGGCGCGCCAGCGCGGAGCAGGTGGGGTGGTCGAAGGCGACCGCCGGGGGCAGGCGGACCCCGGTGAGAGCGGTGAGCCGGTTGCGCAGCTCCACGGCGGTGACCGAGTCCATGCCCAGGTCCTTCAGGCCCCGGTCGGCCGGGACCGCGTCGCCGGAGTCGTATCCGAGGATGGCCGCCACGTGCTCGCTCACGTGACCGGTGAGGACGCGCACGCGTTCGGCGCGCCCCGCCCCGGACAGGCGCGATCGCAGACCCGCGCCGCCCTCGCGTGGCTCGGTGCCGGTCACGGCCCCCTCAGCGGGACCGGTGCGGCCCCCGTTCCCGGCGGAGCCGGTCACGCCGAGGTCGCCGACCAGCGGGCTGGGCCGGTTCGCGGTGAAGGCCACCCGGAAACGCGGCCAGTCGACGTCGGCGACGGCCAGCGCCGTGAGGTCGTGGTCCAGGACGCGGCCCAGACCGGCCAGTGCCAGCTCGGGCTTCATCGTGGGCAGTCCGTGGCGGCGCAGCAGCCCGGCCACCGCCTCGCGTCCGGCCATCCCGGCGCCCTCCCAGGCGCCCCAGGCGATCGAGGTCGCGGTCAGGCCCAGCGACCTGCGGTGATGGGCGAGGGACTCGCAGAAGACGTTGCCGGGGGCGTAGTTGCCCTGGCCGGTGACGCCGAACACCGCCCCGACCGACGAGAACAGCACGAACGCCGACAGGTCCAGGTCGCGGGTGAGCTCGTGCAGATGCACGGCTCCGTCGGCCTTGGCGCGCAGGGCGCGGGCCAGGGCCTCCGGGGCGAGGTCGGCCACGGGCGCGTCGTCCAGGTGGACCGCCGTGTGGAAGACCGCCGTCAGGGGCAGGTCCGAGGGCACCTCGGACAGCGTCTCGCGGAGCTGGTCGCGGTCACCGACGTCACGGGCGACCAGTGTGACGCGGGCGCCCAGGGCGCGAAGCTCGTCGACGAGTTCCGTGGCGCCGGGGGCCTCGGGGCCGCGACGGCTGACCAGGAGCAGGTGCGGCGCGCCCCGCTCGGCGAGCCAGCGCGCGGTGTGCGCGCCGAGTCCACCGGTTCCTCCGGTGACCAGCACGGTGCCCGAGGGCCGCCAGTCGCGGGGGCCGTCGTCGGGGACGCGGACGCGGACGAGGCGTCGGGCCAGCACCGTGGTTCCGTGGATCGCGAGTTGGTCCTCGCCCCGGGCGGACCGGCCGGTCAGGACCGAGGCCAGCGCGGCCCCGGAACCCGGGTCGTCCGGGTCGGGCAGGTCGACCAGCCCTCCCCAGCGGTCGGTGTGCTCCTGGGCCGCCACCCGGCCGAAACCCCACAACAGGGCTGCGGCAGGGTCGCCCGTACCCGCGCCGCTGTTGACGGCGCCGCTGGTCAGGCACCACAGCGGCGCGTCGGTCCCGGTGTCGACCAGGGCTTGGAGGACGGCCACGGCGTCCCGGTGGGCGGGAGCGGCGGAGGGCGGTCGGACGGGGCCGGGCCCGGTGTCGAGGGAGGTGGACAGCAGTACGCCGGCGACGGGGACCGCGCCGTCACGGGCGGTGGAGAGCAGCGCGGCCGCTTCCCGCCGTCCCGCGCCGTCCGGCAGGTCGAGCACGCGCGTGCGGTACCCGTGGCGCTCCAGGGCCTCGGCGCACCCCTGGAGGGCGGCCCCGGGGCGGGAGCCGACCAGCAACCAGGTGCCCCGGTCCCGGGAGGCGTCCCCCGGTGCGCCCGGTTCCGATGAGACCGGGAGGGGCACCCACTCCTCGCGGTAGGTCCAGGCGTCGCCGGAGGCCCGCGCCGGTGCGTCCACCGGGCCGTCCTCCCGCCCGGACGGGGCCGGTCCGGGACCCGGACGCCAGTAGCGCCGACGCTGGAAGGCGTAGGTGGGCAGGGGCACGGGGACGGCGTCCGGGCCCGAGAGCGAGGTCCAGTCCAGGTCCACTCCGTGGGCGTGGGCCTGTCCCAGGGACGTCAGGAACCGGACCGGGCCCCCTTCGTCCCGGCGCAGGGTCGCCAGCGCCACCGCGTCGTCGGCGCCCGCCTCCTCCAGGGTCTCCTGGATCGCGGGCGTCAGCACGGGATGCGGACCGACCTCGACGAACACGTCGTGGCCCGCCTCGACCAGGGCCCGGGTCGCCTCGGCGAAGCGCACCGGTCGGCGCAACCCCTCGAACCAGTAGGCCGCGTCGAGCGGGCGCCCGTCCAGGGCGCCACCGGTGAGGGTGGAGTAGAAGGGGATCATCGGACGTCCGGGGGTGACACCCGACAGTTCGGCCGTGACGCGCTCTTCCAGGACGTCCACCGCGGGGGTGTGCGAGGCGTAGTCGACGGCGATCGTCCTGGTGCGCAGGCCGTCGGCCTCGCACTCCTCGACCACCAGGGCCACCGCGTCGGGCCGACCCGCGATGACGGTGCTCCCGGGACCGTTGGTGGCGGCCACGCCGACCACCCCCTCCCAGGCGGCCAGCCGGTCGCGCAGGTCGGGCTCGGCGGCGGCGACCGAGACCATCGCCCCGGTCCCGGCGAGTTCGAGCACGGCCCCGCTGCGCAGCGCCACCACCTTGGCGGCGTCCTCCAGGCTCAGGGCCCCGGCGATGTGCGCGGCGGCGACCTCCCCCTGGGAGTGCCCGACCACGGCGGCCGGGGTCAGACCGTGGGCCATCCACAGGCGTGCCAGCGCGACCATGACCGCCCAGAGGGCGGGCTGGACGACGTCGGCGCGGTCCAGGGCGGGCGCGCCCGCCCGTCCGCGCAGCACGTCGGTGAGCCGCCACCCCACGTGCGGTTCCAGGGCCCGTTCGCAGGCGTCCACGTGAGAGGCGAACTCCGCGGAGGAGTCCAGCAGCTCCACGGCCATGCCCTCCCACTGACCGCCCTGGCCGGGGAAGACCAGCACGGGGCGCCGGTCCGGACGGGCCCGGCCCGTGGCCGTGGACGCGCCCGGCGTCCCCGCCTCGACGGCGCCCAGCGCGGCCAGGAGCTCCTCACGGTCGCGGCCCACGGCCACGGCACGGTGTTCGAGCGCCGACCGGGTGGTGGCCAACGACAGCCCGACGTCGGCGGGAGCCAGTCCGGGACGCCGCTCCACGTGCTCGCGCAACCTCGCGGCCTGCGCGCCGAGTGCCTCGGGGCTCCGGGCGGACAGCGGCCAGGCCACGGCGCCCGAGACCGGAGCCGGGCGGGAGCGGTCGGGCGTCCCCTCGGCCGGAGGGTCCGTCCGCGGCTCGGGCGCCTGCTCCAGGATCAGGTGGGCGTTGGTCCCGCTCATACCGAAGGAGGAGACGGCCGCCCGACGCGGCCGACCCTCGGGTGTCCAGGAACGGGGCTCCTGGAGGAGCCGGACCCCGCCGTCCTCCCAGTCCACGTGGGCGCTGGGCCGGTCCGCGTGCAGCGTGGGGGGCATGACGCCACGGCGCAGCGCCTCGACCGCCTTGACCACGCCCGCCACCCCGGCGGCCGCCTGCGGGTGTCCGATGTTGGACTTGAGGGACCCCAGCCAGAGCGGGTGGTCCCGGTCGCGTCCACGGCCGTAGGCGTCGATCAGTGCCTGGGCCTCGATCGGGTCGCCCAGCGGTGTCCCCGTTCCGTGGGCCTCGACCAGGTCGACCTCCCCCGGTTCCAGACCGGCGTCCGCCAGGGCCCGGCCGATCACGCGGACCTGGGAGGGGCCGTTGGGAGCGGTGAGCCCGTTGGAGGCGCCGTCCTGGTTGACCGCGCCTCCCCTGACCACGGCCAGGACCGGGTGGCCGTTGCGGTGCGCGTCGGACAGGCGCTCCAGAAGGACCATGCCCGCGCCCTCGGAGAAGGCGGCGCCGTCCGCGCCGTCCGCGAAGGCCTTGCAGCGGCCGTCGGGCGCCACCCCGCGCAGGCGGGTGAACTCGGTGAGGGTGCCGGGGCCGGACATGACCGTGGCCCCACCGGCCAGTGCCAGGGAGCAGTCGCCGTCGCGCAGGGCGCGCACGGCCAGGTGGAGGGCGACCAGTGAGGAGGAGCACGCGGTGTCCACGGTCAGCGCCGGACCGACCAGGCCGAGGCAGTAGGAGATACGTCCGGAGGCCACGCTGGCCGACACCCCGGTCAGTGTGACCCCGTCCGACTCCGCGGCGTGTACGGGCGGCCCGTACTCCTGGTGGGCCAGTCCGACGTAGACGCCCGTGTCGCTGCCCGTCAGCGAAGTCGGGGCCAGACCCCCGCGTTCCAGCGTCTCCCACGCCAGTTCGAGCAGCAACCGCTGCTGGGGCTCCATGGCCTCGGCCTCGCGCGGCGAGATGCCGAAGAAGGCCGGGTCGAAGTCGAAGGCGCCCCGCAGGAAGGAGCCCCGGTCCATGGCGACGCGGCGGTCGTCGTCCGACCCGGCCACCAGCCCGGGCAGGTCCCACCCCCGGTCGTCGGGGAGGGGGCCGCGCGCCTCCCGCCCCTGGGAGACCATGTCCCACAGCTGTTCGGGGGTGTCGACCCCGCCGGGCAGACGGCACCCGGTCGCGACGACGGCGATCGGCTCGGGCCCGCCCTCCAGTTCGGCACGGAGGCGCGAGTTCTCCTTCATCGCGGTCCTGAGCGCCGACACCAGGCGTTCGCTGTCACTGCTCAACTCAAGCCTCCTCGTCATACACCGGGGCCCCGCAGGGCGAGGTCCACCAGTTCGTCGACGCCCATCGCGTCGATGGCCTCCCCGTCTCCCCCCGCCTCTGCGGCCCCGCCCGTGCGGTGCTTCCCGGGGCGTTCCCCCGCGGCCTCGGGCCCGGGTGCCAGGAGGACGTCGAGCGAGCGCGCCAGCGCGCGGGGCGTGGGGTGATCGAAGACGGCGGTGGCCGGTACCCGCACCCCCACGGCCGCACTGAGCCGGTTGCGTAGTTCGACGCTGGTGAGCGAGTCCGTTCCCTGCTCGGTGAAGGGCCGGTCGGGGTCCACGCCGGACGGCGACCCGGCCCGGTGGCCCAGGACCACGGCGGTGTGCGCGCGGACCTCCTCCAGCAGGGCTCGGGAGCGTTCGTCGGCGCCCATGGCCGCGAACCTCGCGGCGGGGTCGGTGTCCTCCCCCTCGGCTGCCGCCCCGTGCGGGGAGGCGCCGGACACCACGGCGACCGCGGCCGGGTCGGTTCCGGGGCCCGACAGGAGCCCCCGGAGCACGCTGGCGTCGGCGGCCGGGGAGAGCCACGCCGGTACCGCGTGGACGGGGTTCCGGGCCACGGCGGCGTCGAACAGGTCCAGCGCGGCGTCGGGCCGCATCGGTAGGAGTCCGCTCCGGCCGAGGGCGGCCAGGTCGTCCTCCTCCAGGTGGCCGGTCATGCCGCTGCCACCCGCCCAGAGCCCCCACGACAGCGAGATGGCCGGCAGGCCCGCCTCCCGGCGCAGGTGGGCCAGGACGTCACAGAAGACGTTGGCGGCCGCGTAGTTGGCCTGCCCCGGGTTGCCCAGCACGCCCACCGCCGAGGAGAACACCACGAACGCGGAGAGGTCGTCGGTGAGTTCGTGCAGGTTCCACGCCGCGTCCACCTTCGGCCGCAGCACCGCGTCCAACCGTTCGGGGGTCAGGGCGGCGACGGTGGCGTCGTCGAGCGCGCCCGCCGCGTGCACCACGGACCGCAGCGGACGGTCCTCGGGGATCGCGGCCAGGACCCGGCCGAGGGCCTCCCGGTCGGAGGCGTCGCAGGCCACCACCTCCACGCGGGCGCCGAGCGCCTCCAGCTGCGCGGTGCGCTCCTCCTGACCCGGGGTGTCGGGGCCCCGGCGGCCGAGCAGCAGCAGGTCCCGGACCCCGTACCCGGTGACCAGGTGGCGGGCCACACGGTGGCCGAGGCCCCCGGTGCCGCCCGTGACCAGCACGGTGCCCTCCCGGGGGAAGGGGGCGGGGACGCGCAGGACCAGCTTGCCGACGGTCTCGCCGCGCTGGAGGGCGCGGAAGGCCGACTGGGCGTCGCCCACGTCGTACACGGTGAGCGGCGGGAGGGTGAGGGCGCCCTCCTCGAACAACTCCACCACCCGGGCGAGCATCTGCCCGACACGGTCGGCGTCCACGTGGGGCAGGCTGAACGCCTCGTAGTGGCAGCCGGGGTGCCGCTCGGCCACCCCGGCGGCGGCGCGCACGTCGGTCTTGCCCATCTCCACGAACCGGCCGCCCGGCCCCCTGCCGTCCCTGGGCGAGCGCAGCAGGCGCAACGAGGCGTCCACGAACTCACCGGAGAGCGAGTTGAGGACCACGTCCACGCCCCGGCCGTCGTTGGCCTCGCGCAGTCGGTTCTCGAACTCCAGCGTGCGGGAGGAGGCCAGCTGGTCCGGGGCCAGCCCGTACGCGGCCAGTCCGGGCCACTTGTGCGGGCTCGCGGTACCGAACACCCGGGCCCCCATGTGGCGGGCGAGCTGCACGGCGGCCGTCCCCACGCCTCCGGCGGCCGCGTGCACGAGCACGCTCTCGCCAGGGCGCACGGCGGCCAGGTCCACCAGCCCGTGGTAGGCGCTGAGGAACGCCACCGGGACCGCGGCGGCCTGCTCGAAGGTCCAGCCTCCGGGCACGTGGGCCAACCGCTGTCGGTCCGCCACGGCGAAGGGACCGAAGGCGCCGTCGAACATGCCGAACACCCGGTCACCGGGGGCCAGGTCCGTGACGTCCGCACCGGTCTCCAGCACCACCCCGGCGCCCTCGATACCGACGCCGACACCGTCGTCGACCACGCCCAGCGCCGTGACCACGTCGTGGAAGTTCAGCCCGGCGGCCCGGACGGAGAGGCGCACCTCGGAACGGCCCAGAGGGGCCCCGGCCGCGCCGGAGGGCACCGCCTCCAAGGAGTCCAGGGAGCCCGGGCTCCGGGTGTCCGCGCGCCACAGGCGTCCGGCGGGCGCCAGGGGCCCCTCCTCGCCGTCGGCGGTCCTGCGCAGCCGGGGCACCAGCACCTCACCCGAACGCAGGGCGACCTGTGGTTCGTCGAGTGCCAGCGCCACCGACAACACCCGGTGGGACTCCTCGGCCCCGTCGGAGTCCAGCAGGACGAGGCGTCCCGGGTGCTCGCGCTGCGCGGTGCGCAGCAGGCCCCAGACCGCGCTGGCCGCGATACCGGGCAGCGCCTCGCCGGGTGTGGCGGGGACCGCCCGCCAGGTGATCAGGGCGAGGCGGGAGTCGGCGGTGCGCTCGTCGGCCAGCCATGCGCGGACCGACTCCAGGGCCGACTCCAGCCCCCGCCGGACCGCGTCGGGAAGCGTGCCGCCGTCCGCGTAGACCACGGACGCGGGCAGTTCGACGCAGACCAGCCCCGGCACGGGGGCCTCGGGGTCCAGGTCCTCGAAGGCCGGCAGGGGGGCCGGGCACGGGTCGGTCCCGTCGGCACCCGGCGGGGTCACCCGCTCCCACACGAGTTCGTGGAGTTCGGGAACCTCCCCCGGCTCGGGATCAGGGAGCGTGTCGGCTCCCAGCGGCCGCAGGGTCAGCTCGTCCACGGTCCACAGGACCGAGCCGCCGGTGTCGGTGGCCAGGACCCGGTAGCGGTCCCCGCCCAACGGGGTGATCCGGGCCCGCAGGCCTCCCGGAGCCGCCGCGCCGCCGCTGGGGGTCACACGGACCCCGCTCCAGGCGAACGGCACCGCGGTGCCCTCGCGGCCGCCCGCGCCCCCCGGCAGCACCGCGTGCAGCACGGCGTCCGACAGGGCCGGGTGCAGGCCGTGGAAGGGGGCCGCCGAGCCGGCGGTACCGGGTAGTCCGGCTTCGAGGAAGTACTCCCCGCCGTGTTCCCACACCGACGTCAGCCCCTGGAAGGCGGGGCCGTAGTCGTAGCCCAGACCCCGAAGGCCCGGGTAGTCGACCGGGACCCGTACCGCGCCGGGGGGCGCGACGGTGTCGGCACCAGTGCCGTCCTCCGTTCCTTCGGTCCCCTCCTGGGAGCGGACCACGGAACCGCTGGCGTAGCGTATCCAGGGTGCCTCGTCCGCTCCCTCGCGGCGCGCGTACACGTTGACCCGGCGCGGCCCCCCGGCCTCCCGTGCGCCGACCATGACCTGGAGTTGGGCCGTACCGGCCCGGCCCAGCGTCAGGGGAGCCTCCAGTACGAGGTCGGACACCGTGTCCGCTCCGACCGACGCGGCCGCCTCGGCGACCAGGTCCACCACGGCGGTACCGGGGAGCATGACGCGGCCCAGCACCCGGTGGTCGCCCGCCCAGGGGTGGTCCGCCACGGCGACCCGGCCCTGGAACACCGCGCCGCCGTCGGCGAGGCTCAACCCCTCGCCCAGCAGGCGCTGGGCCGTTCGCGGTTCCGCGCTCCGGGGCGCTTGCGGTGTCAACCAGTGCCGGGTCCGCTCGAAGGGGTCGTCGGGCACGGTGACCGGGGCGCCCTCGTCGGCGACCCCCTCCAACACCACGTGGGCGTTGGTACCGCTGATGCCGAAGGAGGACACCGCCGCGCGCCGGGGGCGCCCGGTGTCGGGCCAGGGCGTCTCCTCGGCCAGCAGTCGTACCCCGCTGTCGTCCCATTCCACCCGGTCCGTGGGGCGCTCCACGTGCAGGGTCCGGGGCAGGCGGCCGTGGCGCAGCGCCTCCACGGTCTTGATCACGCCCGCGACGCCGGCCGCCGCCTGTGCGTGGCCGATGTTGGACTTGAGCGAACCCAGCAGGAGGTCGTGCTCGCGGTCGCCCCCGTACACGGACATCAGGGCACGGGCCTCGACCGGGTCGCCGAGGCGGGTGCCCGTTCCGTGCGCCTCGACCGCGTCGACCTCGTGCGGGGCGAGGTCGGCGGAGGCCAGGGCCTGGCGGATCACGCGTTCCTGGGCCTGCGGGTTGGGTGCGGTCAGGCCGTTGGAGGCCCCGTCGGAGTTGACCGCGCTGCCGCGCAGCAGGGCCAGCACGGGACGACCGTTGCGGCGGGCCTGGGAGACCCGTTCGAGCAGGAGGACGCCGGCGCCCTCGGCCCACGCCGTGCCCTCGGCCCCGGCTCCGAACGCGCGGCAGCGCCCGTCGGCGGACAGGCCGCGCTGGGCGGAGAACTCCAGGAACATGCCGGGGGTGGCCATGACGGTCGCGCCCCCCGCCAGCGCCATCGAGCACTCGCCCCGGCGCAGCGCCGCGGCGGCCTGGTGCAGCGCCACGAGCGAACCGGAGCAGGCGGTGTCGATGGTGAGCGCGGGGCCGTGGAGACCGAGAACGTAGGCGATGCGCCCGGAGGCGACGCTCAGGGTGCTCCCGGTGAGCCGGTATCCGCCGTCGGCACTGCTGGAGGGGTCGGCCAGGCGCGCGCCGTACTCGGTCGGCATCGCTCCGACGAACACGCCCACCTGCTCGCCGCGCAGGCTGGCGGGGTCGATCCCGGCCCGCTGGATCGCCTCCCAGGAGGTCTCCAGCAGCAGACGCTGCTGCGGGTCCATGGCATCGGCCTCGCGGGGGCTGATGCCGAAGAAGCCGGGGTCGAAGAGGTCGGCGTCGTAGAGGAAGCCTCCGTGTCGCGTGTAGGTGCGTCCGGGGGTGCCGGGCTCGGGGTCGTACAGGGCGTCCAGGTCCCACCCCCGGTTCTCCGGGAAGGCCCCGATGGCGTCGGTCCCGTCCTGTACGAGCCGCCACAGCCGTTCCGGGGAGCGCGCCCCGCCCGGCAGTCGGCAGGCCATCGCGGTGATGGCGATCGGGTCGTCGTCGGCGACCGCCCCGGAGGGCGGCGTGGAGACGGCCCCGCGCGACGCGGCGGCGGGCCGCTCCGCCGTGACCGGCTCCCCACCCAGTTCCCCGGCGACGTGCCCGGCGAGGGCCGCGGGGGTGGGGAGCTCGAACAGGACGGCGTCCTCCAGCCGGACCCCGGTCTCGTCCTCCACCAGGTCGGCCAGTTCGAGCAGCATGATGGAGTCGAAGCCGAGGTCCCGGAAGGCCCTTCGTTCGTCTGCGGGGTCCAGAGCGTCCCGTTCGAGCACCCGCGCGCACAGGGCCGCGACCAGCCCGGTGGTCTCCCCGGCTCGTTCCGCCTCCGAGGCGTGGGGGGCCGGGAGCGCGGTCGGCGCCCCGGCGACCGGCGCCGCCGGGGCCGTCTCCGGCCAGAACCGGGTCCGCTGGAAAGGATAGGTGGGAAGGTCGATCCGGTGCGCGCCCGAACCGCGGAACAGACTCCCCCAGTCGACGTAGAGCCCCGAGGTGAAGGCCTGTGCGGCGGCGGTCAACAGCTGCGCCACGTCCCCGTGGTCCCGGCGCAGCGTGGCCAGGACCGAGCCGCGCACCCCCTGTGCGGCGAGCACGCCCTCGACACCGTGGTGCAGCACCGGGTGCGGGCCGACCTCGAGGAAGGTGGTGTGCCCGTCCGCGACGGCGCCCGCCACCGTCTCGGCGAACAGGACCGGATTGCGCAGGCCCTCGTACCAGTACCGGCCGTCCATGGGCGGCCCGTCCTCGCCGAGCCCGCCGCCGGTCAGCGTCGACAGCACCGGGACGCGGGCCGGGCGGGGGGTGACGTCAGCCAGCTGTTCGAGCAGGGGCTCGCGCACCCGTTCGACGTGGGCCGAGTGCGAGGCGTAGTCGACGTCCACGAGGGCCGCGTGCGCTCCCGCGTCCACGCAGTGGTCCACGGCGGCGCGCACCGACGCGGGGGCACCCGAGACCACCACGGACTCCGGACCGTTGACGGCGGCCAGGTGCAGGTCGGGCAGGGCCTCGGCGAGTTCCCGGGCCCGCTCGGGACCGACCCCGAGCGAGGCCATCGCCCCGCTGCCGCCGAGCGCCGTGAGCGCCTGGCTGCGCAACGCCACGACCTTGGCCGCGTCCTCCAGGGTCAACACACCGGCCACGTGGGCCGCCGCGATCTCGCCCTGGGAGTGGCCGATCACGGCGGCCGGGCGCACGCCCATGGCCTCCCACACCCGGGCCAGGGCCACCATGACCGCCCACAGGACCGGCTGCACGACGTCCACACGGGAGTCGGGGCCCACGTAACGGGCGGCGCCGGGCTCCCCCCGCAGCACCCGGGTCAGGGACCAGTCCACGTACGGGTCCAGGGCCCGCTCGCACTCACGCAGCCGTCGGCCGAAGAGCCGGGCCAGGCGGCCGTCACCGTCCAGGAGCGCGCGGGCCATGCCCGCCCACTGCCCGCCCTGCCCGGGGAAGACCAGGACGGGGCCCCGGCCGTCGCGCGTCGTCACCGGGGTGCCGGAGGGGCGGATCGACTCCAGTTCGCGGGTGCCGCTGCCGCCCGGCGCCAGGATGACGGCGCGGTGGTCCATGACCGTGCGGGTGGTGGCCAGCGAGTACCCCACGTCCTCAGGGCGCAGGCCGGGCCGCTTGGACACGAAGGAGTGCAGCACCGAGGCCTGCGCGCGCAGGGCGTCGTCCGAGCCCGCCGAGAGGACCCACGGCACCGGGTCCAGTGCCCCCTCTCCGGGGGACTGCTGGGAGGTGTCGGGCGAGCGCCGGGGCGGTGGGGCGAGCACCAGGTGGCAGTTGGTACCGCCCATGCCGAAGGAGGACACCCCGGCCAGGGGGGCGTCGGTCGGCCAGGGCTCCCTCGCGGTCTGCGGGAGCAGCCCGAGCCCCTCCAGGTCGATCTCGGGGTGGGGGGTGGAGAAGTTCCGGGTGGGGGGCAGCAGCCCGTGGGAGAGGCTGAGCACCACCTTGAGCAGGCCGACGATGCCGGCCGCGCCCTCCAGGTGCCCGACGTTGGTCTTGGCCGAGCCGACGCGCAGGACTCCGGGGCGACCGGCGAAGACCGAGCCGAGGGCGGCCGCCTCGACCGGGTCGCCCGCCGGGGTGCCGGTCCCGTGCAGTTCCACGTAGCCCACGTGGGCGGGGTCGATCCCCGCCCGGCGGTGCGCCGTGCGCACGACCTCGGCCTGGCCCTCGGGTTCGGGCCGGGCGAGGAAGGCGGTGGGGCCGGAGTTGTTGACGGCCCCGCCGGACAGCACCGCGTGGACGTGGTCGCCGTCGGCCAGCGCGCGGTCGAGCGGCTTGAGGACGAGCACGACCCCGCCCTCGCCCCTGACGTAACCGTTGGCGCGGGCGTCGAGGGTGTAGCAGTGGGCGTCGGGCGACAGACCGCCGAACTGGGCCACGTGCTCGGTGCTGTGGGGTTGGAGGATGAGGTTGACCCCGCCCGCCAGGGCGAGGTCGCAGGCGCCGTCGCGCAGACTCTCCATGGCGGCGTGCACGCCGACCAGGGACGAGGACTGGCCGCTGTCCACAGTCATACTGGGGCCGCGCAGACCGAGCGTGTAGGACACGCGGTTGGCGATCATGCCGCGTTGGCCACCGGTGAGGCTGTGGTGCGTGGCGGGAAGGTCGCGCAGCAAAAGCGCGTAGTCGGAGGCGATCGCGCCGGTGAAGACGCCGGTCCGGGTGCCGCGCAGGCTGTCGGGCGCGGTGCGCGCGTTCTCGACCGCCTCCCAGCTCAGTTCGAGCATCAGCCGCTGCTGGGGGTCCATGGCCACGGCCTCGCGCGGCGAGACGCCGAAGAAGGCGGCGTCGAAGTCCTCGGCGCGGTCCAGGTAGCCGCCCCAGTTGCGGTCCCGCTCGGGGGAGCTCCATCCGAGGCGCTCGGGCGGCGGGGTGATGGCCTCGCGGCCCTCGCACAGCAGTCGCCAGAAGGATTCCGGGTTGGAGGCCCCGGGGAGGCGGCAGGCCATCCCCACGACCGCAACGGGCGGACGGGCGACGTCACCGCTGTCAGGGTCCCTGGTCATCGCGTTCCTCCGGTCGAACTCGACGTCCTCGCCCCGAACGGGTCACGGCCCGGGGCATGTCACGGGGCCGGCTTGCGGTTCTCGTGAAGGTGCACGCGCACCGCCCGGGCCGCGCGGCGCGAGGCGGTGGTGACAGGCACGAGGCCCCTCCGCGGCTACCCGGTGTGCCTCCGGGGCGCCGAGCGGCGGGGCGGACAAGCCGCACACGACTCCATTCTCACGTGGAGCGCACGTGCCGCATATGCGCTTTCACGCCTTATGCAGAGTGGATCGTATCCGCGATTCAGGACACATGACAACGGATCACTTGTTTTCGGTCATTAGACGACGCCCATTCAGAGCGCAACAGAACCCCCTTTTTCTCCACATTGTTACCAAAAGGAAATGCCCGATGTCCGGAGACATCGGGCAGGGGTGCGGCGGCGCGATCGGCGGTCAGTCTCCGTGCCGAGCCCGGACCTCCGCGACGTACTTCATGGCCTCCTCGGGGTCCAGAAGCCAGTTGGCGTAGTCAGGCGGGTAGTCCCACCCACGAATCCAACGGTCCGCGATCTCGGGGTAGCGCTGAGCCCCCGCGATGAGGTCGTTGAAGTACTCCGGCATGTCACCCCGATCCCAGATCGTGGAATTCATCTCGGACCACAACTGGTTGTGCAGACCGAATTCCCAGAAGCGGTCGAACATGCTGACCAGGAAGTTCTCGTCGAACTCCCGGTCCCCGTGCTCCATGATCGCCTCGAGGTAGGCCTTCGCGCAGTGCATGGAGTTGTTCCAGCTCTGACCGACGTAGGGGTCCATCGTGACGACCACGTCCGCCATCCCCAGGACCTTGCCCCCGGACGGCAGGACCCCGACGGGGTTGCGCACCTGCGGCGTGACCTCGTCGGTGAGGGTGCTGCCGTAGCCGTCCACCAGCGCCGCGTCCTTGACGCGCTCGTAGTACTCCGGCGCGTAGCGGCGCAACAGGTCCTTCATCCGGCGCAGCTGCTCCTCCGGACCCGGCCGGTCCGGCCACGCGTCCATGGGGCCACCCCGCTTGTCGACCATCACCAGGGCGTGGCAGGGGCCCTCCTGGCTCAGGATCGGCATGAGGATGGTGTTCCCGGCCTCGGCCGCCGAGGCCGCCCACCCGACGTTGACGTCGTCCTTGGAGTCCGGCCAGACGTCGTAGACCAGCGCCTGGGCCATCGACCGGGGACGCGCACCGCTGAACCTGCTCTCGTCGTAGTCGAAGAGCTGACCCAGCTCCCCGTGTCCCACGGCGACGATGATGAGGTCGAACATCCGGGAGAAGTAGTCGAGGTCGGTCACGGTGACGCCGTGGATGACGACCTTGCCCCCGCGGTCCTCGAAGAACTCCAGCCAGTCGGCCATCTTCACCCTGCGGTCCACGGACACCATGTAGTCGTTGTTCAGGCCCGTGCGCCCGGAGAAGGACAGGGCCGGCTGCCCCGAACCCGGGTAGAGGTGGATGCGCTGGTTGCGGACCTGCGGGCAGAGCACACTCCACAGGTCGAGGTCGTACTCGCGCTCGTGGCTCAGCGACGTGGGGAGGGTGAACTGCGTGACCGAGGACCGCCCCGTCCGGATCTCCGTCGAGGACTGCCCCGTGATCACCGTGACGTCGTAGCCATGGGTCAGGAGACCGTGGGCCAAGTGCAGGCCGGCGTGGCCAGCGCCGACGATAAGGATCTTGCGCATTGTGTCGCTAACTTTCCTGGGAATCTACGGGGCCGCGGGGGAGGATCGGCCAGAGGGAGTCCGAACGCCCCCGCCCGTCAGGCGACGGGCTCGCTCGCTCGGTTGTGCTCCAGCGCGTACCGCAACAGGGTCTTGAGCACGTCGCCGCCGGACGTCCTGTGCCGCGCGTCGAAGTCGATGATGGGGACCTCCGGACTGACCTCCAGCGCCTCGCGGACCTGCTCGGCGGTGTAGTCGAGTCGGCCCTCGAACTTGTTGAGCGCGACGATGTAGGGAATCCGCTTGTTCGTCTCGAAGTAGTCGACCGCGTCGAAGGAGTCCGCGAGCCTTCGGCAGTCGACCACGACGACGGCACCCACGGCGCCGCGGACCAGATCGTCCCACATGAACCAGAACCGGGCCTGCCCCGGCGTACCGAACATGTACATGACCAGTTCGTCGTCGATGGTGATGCGGCCGAAGTCCATCGCGACGGTGGTCGTCGTCTTGTCGGGTGTGACCGAGGTGTCGTCGTGCCCGACACTGGCCTCGGTCATGATCGCTTCAGTCGTGACCGGCGGAATCTCCGACACCGAGCGCACCAAGGTCGTCTTGCCGGCACCGAAGCCACCGGCGATGACGATCTTGCTCGACATCTTCTTGCGATTCGACCTGTTGTCACTGGAAAAGTCGTTCGAGACCACGAAGAGCCCTCTCCAGAACCTGGTTTTCGGACGGACTGCTACCGGTGATGGTCGGGTGAATGTACACCAGGTCCTGCTCGGCCAGGTCACTGACCAGGACCTGGGTCACACCCAGGGGGATGTTCAACTCGGCCGACACCTCGGCGAGAGACCGCGTCTCCCGGCACAGTTTGTAGATACTGATCGACTCCGGCATGAGGGTGCCAGGAGGTTCCTGCCCGGGCTCGGACGTCGAGACCAGGGTCTGCACCATCAGCGGATGCCGTGACCGCGTCCGCCCACCCGTGAAGGTGAACGGGCGAACACGGTTACTCCTTCGCCTGCGGAAGCTCATAGCCGCGGCAACCTCATTCCTGCCGAACCGTTACGGGTCACCGTCGTCAGTTCTGGATGACCTCGCGCAGCTGCGAGCGCAACTGCGGAGTGAGCACGTGGGCGACGTTGTCCACGAGCTTGGCCATCTGGAAACCGACGATCTTCAGCTCCGTACCCGGCGCGGTGAGCACCGCCATGCAGGAACCGTCGCTGATGGCCATGATGAACAGGTGTCCGTGGTTGAAACGGACCAGGAGCTGCTCGCACTCCCCCCTCTGGAACAGGCTGGCGCCCCCGACCGCGAGGCTGTGCAGACCGCTCGCGATGGCCGCGAGCTGTTCGGCGTGGACCTCGGGGAAGTCGCTGGAGTGCGTCAGGACCAGGCCGTCGGAGGAGACCACCACGGCGTGCTCGACACCGCGCACGTCCCGGACGAACCGGTCGATGAGCCACGAGAAGTTCTCAACGCTGTCGTTCGTGGATTCAGTCATGGTTGTGCTCTACCTGCCTCGGCCGAAGGTCGTGTTCGCTGGGGGTCTGGGGTCTGGGGCCCGTGCGCAACACACGGGCCCCCGTGTGTGAGGTCATTCCTTGCCGTCCTCGAGCTCTTCGCCGTCGAGCGCGGCGCGCTCACCGTCGAGGAAGTCGCCGATCTCGTCGCGGATCTGTTCCGCGCGGGCCTCGCCGGTGAGACGGGCAGGGGTGTCCTCCCGGCCCTTCGGCGGCGGCGGCGGGTTGTCCGACAGCGCGTCGGGATGCGGCAGCATCCGCAGCGGCGAACCGTGCGGGGTGGCGCTGCGCCGGGGCAGGCCCGCGGCCGTGACGGCCGAGGTCCCTCCCACGGGAGGCTTCGGCGCTGCCTTGGGCCCGCTGGGGCCGTTGCCCGCGGAACCCTTGCCCGAGGAGCCGTTGGCGGACTGCTGCGGAATCGGTCCGGTCGAGGTCACGGCGGGGCTCGCGCTCGGAATCGTGGCGGTACTGGACTGTCCGGGGGTCCGGGGGGTGGCCACCCGCAGGAGCTCCTTGGGGACGATGGTGTAGGCGCTGACCCCCCGGAAGGAGCGCGACTCCAGCCTGGTCTCCAGGTTGTGTTTCTCGGCGATGCGGCTGGCGACGTACAGGCCCATGTGCTTGGGCACCTCGTCGTCCAGGACCGGTTCGCCGTCCAGACGGCTGTTGAGCTCGGCCAGCTGGGACTCGGGGATGCCCACGCCCTCGTCCTCGACGACGATCATGAGGCGGCCGTCGTCCAGCTCGCGGGCACTGATCACGACCTGCGAGTGCTCCGGCGAGTTGGCGGTGGCGTTGTCGAGCAGCTCGGCCAGGAGGTGGCTGATGTCGTCGGCGGCCAGACCGGTGATGGAGGTCTGCGGGATCTTGCCCAGGCTGACCCTGGGGTAGTCCTTGATCTCCGAGGTCGCGGCGCGCGCGACGTCCAACAGCGGGACGATCTCGTCGTGGGCGTCGGACTCGCCACCGTCGTGCCCCGTCAGCACCAGGAAGTTCTCCCCGTTGCGTCGCATACGGGTCGCGAAGTTGTCGATCTGGAAGAGCTTGTCGAGCAGGTCCGGGTCCTGGGCGCTGGTCTCCAGCGACTCCACCATCTCCAGCAGGGCGTCGACCAGGGAGAGGTCGCGCATGGCCAGACCCGCCAGCGCCTCGTTGAGGAGGTCGTCCTGGGGGGCCGTCTGGTCGGCGGCGGGTGTCGCGACCTCCGTGGCGTCGGCCGCGACCGGCGCCACGGGGGCGCTCTCCTCGACGCGGTCCCGGACGGGCGCGGGCGCCGGGTCGGCCTCCGCCTCCGGTGCGGCCCCGCCGTCGGTCTCGGAGTCGGTTCCGGGCTCGGAGCGGGTGAGCGCGCGGTCCTGGCCCAGCTCCGGAGCGACGGTGGACTCGGCGCGCTCGGACAGGAGCGTGGCGGCCGACTCGGCGGTGACCACCTGGGGCTGCTGTCCGGCGGCGAGCACGATGACGTGCTGGACCGGCTGCCCGTAGGGGCTCAGCTGACCGTAGGGCGCGAACTGACCGGGGTAGACCACCGGCTGGCCCGGGAGGACGTAGCCGGGCGGCTGGTAGGGCAGCGGATAGGCGCTCTGGTAGGGCAGCGGCGGGTAGGCCGGGTAGTGCGACGCGGGCGGCTGCGGGGCGTACCCGGGGTAGTGCGCGGGGCCCTGGGCCTCGTGCGGCGGACGCGGGTAGGCGTGCGGGGCGGGCTCGGGGCGGGCGTAGCCGTGTCCCGGGTAGCCGTGGCCCTGCTCGGGGTAGCCCGCGTTCTCGGGGTAGCCGCCGTGATCGCGGCGGGGCCGCGCCTCGGGGTGACCGTACGGCTCCGGGTGGGCCGGGGCGGTCCGCTGGTTCCACTCGCCCGGGTGGCCGTTGCGCTCCTGGTGCGCGAGGTGACCGCCGTAGGGAGCCTGGGACTCCTGCCCGGCCGGACGGTACTCCCGGCCCGGCTCGGCGCCCTGGGCGGGGGCCGGGTAGCGCTGCTCGTGGGGCGCGGGCGCGGGCGCCGGAGGCGCGGCGGGTTCGGCCGCGGCCCGGTACGGGTCGGCGCGGGGGCCGGCGTACCGGGTGTCGGCGGCCTCGGGCACGCCCGGTTCGGCCCTGGACGGTTCGGTCCTGGCCGCCTCGTGGGCGCTGTGGGCGCTCGTGGTGTGCCGTGTGGCGCCCGCCGGGTCGTGGGCCGCCTGGGCCGTGGGTGGCACGGGGGCCTGGGGCCGCTCCGCGCGCTCGGAAGGTGTGGGGCTGTCGGTCATGGTGTCCGTGGTGGCGGGGATGTGTGGGCTGCGCGGCTCGGGCTCGTTGAGGCCGACGCCGCGCCACTGGCCGACCGGGTTGGCCCCGGTGTCGACGTCGTCGATCTCCAGGCTCCGGGTCGTGTAGGGGTTGGGGACGCTCACCCGGGAGGTGGGACGGTAACCGTTCTCGGCGGACGCGGAGAAGGGTCCGGTGGGGGGCTCCGTCGCGGCTGTCTCCTCGCCGACCGACGTTCGGTCGGCGTCCTGCGAGTGCGGATGCACGGGCTGATGCACGGGATGTCCTTGCTCGGTCTCCGGTGACGGGGGTTCCTGGGACTTGACCATCCGGGAGATGGCCCGGCGGAACCTTCCTTCGCGCCTGGCTCCACGCCCATCCTCCGTCGACATCATCTTGGCCAGGGAGTGGTCATCGCGATCGTGCGGTGACTGCGCCTGTGCCACAATCTCGTCTCCTCGCATCAGGTGGGCGGATGGCGGTGGCCCCGCACCACCGCCCTGACCAGGGAGGAAATCGCTTCTCAGGCCGTTTCGACCTGGGAGACGACCAGACGTCCCGAACGCCGGGGGGACGTCTCGACGGTTCTGGCGGGAGGGGGCCGCGGAGTGTGTCCGGGGTTCGACCGCGAGCGCGCGTTCCGGTGGACAAGTGTCCACGCTCCGCACAATTCCCGTACTTCCACCGGGAACCGTCGTTCGGTTCGTCAGACTAACAAAGGACGCCCAGCTTGACAGAAGAATCGAAGATCCGCCGAAAGGGCACCGCGCACCACCCGGGTGACGTGCGGAAACACGTCGAAAAACGCCGCCGGAACCACCTCGGAAGGGGTGGATTTGTACACATATGTCTGATTCTTGCCGGGTGTCACCTTCTTGCGACGGCCTTCCCCGGACCCTTCGGCGAGGTCGTCAGTGATCGAACCCCACCTGCCCCGGAACCGCGTTGACCAGCGCGACCATGTTCCCCGGAGGCTGCCTGTTCTCCCTCAGCATCTGGTGCGCCGCGCCGATCTCGTCGAAGGGTACGGTCTTGGTCACACAGGGATCGAGCTGGCCTCCGGCCACCAGGTCGATCACCATGCGGCACTGTGCGGGCGTCGCGAAGTGCGAACCCTGGATGCGCTTGAGGCGCATCCACAGGAAGCGCAGGTCCAGGTCGGCCTGGAACCCCGTGGTCGCCCCGCAGAGCACCACCATCCCCGAGTTGTCGCACAGGTAGAGCGAGGTGGGCAGGGTGTCCGCCCCCGTGTGCTCGAAGACGATCCGGGGCGCCCGCCGCTCCCCCAGCTCCTCCCAGAACTTCCGCCCGAACGCGCGCACCCCGCGCATCCACTCCGCGTAGGCCTGGGTGTCCCCCTCGTCGGGGACCCGCCCCCAGTGGTCGAACTCGGTGCGCAGGATCGTGCCGACGGCTCCGAGCTCCCGGCACACCTCGGCCTTCTCCGGCGTCGAGACCACGGCGATCGGCTTGCCGCCCACCTGGCGGGCGAGCTGGATCGCCGACGTGCCCAGGCCGCCCGCACCGCCCCAGATCAGCACCGGGTCACCCGGGCGCACGATGTTGGGCTCCCAGCCGAAGAGCTGCCGGTAGGAGGTCGCGGCGCTGACGAGGAAGCCCCCCGAGTCCTCCCAGGTCATGTTCTCCGGCTTGCGCAGGCACTGGATGTCCTGCACCAGGGTGAACTGGCCGAAGGAGCCGAAGTTGTTCTCGTACCCCCACACCCGCATGCTGCGGGAGGCGACGGGGTCGCCGCCCATCCGGATGTCGTCGGAGCTCTCGTCCCACTGCCCCGGCGAGAGGATGACGTGGTCGCCCACCTCCACACCGCGCACGCCCTCGCCGACGGCCCAGACCACGCCCGAGCCGTCGGAGCCGCCGATGTGGTAGTCCTCCGTGGCCCCGGCCTTCTCACGCGCGGCGATGACGTCGGCGGGGTGCCCCAGGGCCGCCCAGATGTTGTTGTAGTTGATGCCCGCGGCCATCGTGTAGACGAGGACGTGGCCCGGCCGCAGCTCCGGCACGGGGACGACCTCGCGCGCGAACGCGTCGCGGGGCTCGCCGTAGCGCTCGCGGCGGAGGGTGAAGGCGTGCATCCGCGCCGGGACGTGGCCCAGCGGCGGAACCTCGCCGAGGTCGTACAGGTCCTTCAGGTCCTTCAGGTCCTTGGGCATGGTGCGCCAGTCCTTTCCAGGTCCGGGGGCGGGGCGGGCGGGGGTGCGGGCGACGCGGCGCCGGGCCCGCCGGGGGCGGGGAGACGGGTGGGGTCGGGGGTGACGGCGTGTGCGCGTGCGAATGCACGGGAGACTATCCTTCTTCGCCCCGAACGCGCACAAACGGTCCTCCGAAGGGGCAAACGTGCGCGTGCCCGTAATCCGGACCGGGAACGGACGCGGCGGCGGGGGCGGCGCCCGCCCCGGGCACCGCCCCCGCCGGGGCTCGTCACTCAGTCACCGCCGTGTCGGCGGCTCAGCCCTCGACCGGCTCCAGCTCGCCCTTGATCAGCGACAGGATGACGTGGTTGTCCTGGTACTGCTCGTTCTGGGAGGTCGGGGTGTCCCTCGGGAACTCCTTCACCCGGATGCCCTCCACCGCCGGGGCCAGGTACTTGTACGTCCAGATCGGGATGCGCGGAAGCAGCTCGTTGAAGACGATCGCCAGCGTCTTCAGGGCCTCCTTCTGCTCCTCCTCGCTCTCGGCCCGCTGAGCGGTGTCCACCAGTTCCCTGATGTCCACGTCTCCCTGGGAGGGGCTCTCGACCTCCAGGTCGAAGCCCTGGCCCGGGGAGTCCTCGGTACCGGCGTTCTCGGTGAGGAAGTTCATCTGGAAGGCGCCCCAGTAGTCGGGCTGTTCGGGGTTGCCCCAGTGGCGCACCGCGACCTCGAAGTCACCGGCGCCCCAGATGCCCCACGGGTTGTCCTCGGGGACGTTGCGCGCCTCGGTCTTGATCCCGAAGTCGTTCCAGGCTTCCTCGACCTGGGTCGCGGTCAGCTCGAAGTCACCCCACCCGGAGACACCGATGACCTCGAAGCTGGCCTCCTTGCCGTCCGGGAGGTACCACTTGCCGTCCTCCTTGGTCCAGCCGGCCTCCTCCAGCAGCTCCGTGGCCTTGTCCAGGTCCTGGTCGAAGGTCTCGAAGTCCGCCAGCTCCTCGGCGGTGAGGATCTCCTCGGCCTGGATGTCGGCCAGACCCGCGTAGTGCGTGACCCTGCTGTAACCCTCGCCTCGCGCGACCTGGCCGATCTGGTCGCCGTCGAGGACGTAGGCCAGCGCCTTGCGCACCCGCACGTCCTGGACCTCGGGCTTGGCCTTGTGGTTGAACATGATGCCGCAGCCGTCGTAGCCCGCGTGCTCGATCCAGCGGAAGCCCTCCACGCTCTGGAAGGCCTGCTGGTCGGCGGCGGAGGGTGCCAGGCTGGAGTAGTCGACCTCGCCCTGCTGCACCAGCAGCGCCGACTGCCGGTTGTCGCCCTTGTGCACGACCACCTCGTCGAACTTCACCTCCTTGCCCTGGTAGCCGTTCTCGTTGCGCACCAGGGTGATGCGCGCGTCCGACATCTGGGCCTCGTCGAACATGTACGGGCCGCTGCACACGATCTCGTCCGGGTTGAACTCGATGAACTCGGCGTTCCACTCGGCGTGCTCGTCGTCGCCCTGGCGGACGCCGTCGTTGACCATCTCGACCGCGCGCTCACCGAAGTTCTCGTAGGTGGCCTTCGAGACGATGCGGTGCTTGATGACGCTGCGCTCGATGTTGGGGAACGGGTTCTCGAACCCGAGGCGGACGCTGAGGTCGTCCAGCTTCTCCAGGTCCTGGACCTGGGGGAAGCCGAATCCCCACGGCGGGGCCTCCAGGACGCGCATGGCGTAGCTGCGGATCATGTCGTCCGCGTTGATGTCGTTCCCGTCGCTCCACTTCAGTCCGGAGCGCAGGCTCAGCACGAGGTCGTTGCCGTCCCACTCGTGCCCCTCCAGCAGGAGGTAGTCCCACTCGTGCTCGGCCCAGTTGTAGACGCCGCCGGGGCACAGGAACAGGTCCTTGTAGACCGAGTTGAGCAGCAGCGCGCCGTCCTCGCGGTGGACGTTGCGCGTCATGGAGTCCAGGTCGTAGTCGAAGACCCCGGTGAACTGCTTGGCGTCGGAACTGCCGCCGGAGTCGGCGGAGCAGGCGGACAGGAGTCCGGCGCCGGCGACCCCGACCGTGCTGAAGCCGACGGCCTTGAGGAGTCGCCTCCTGCTCAGGTCGTTCAGGATCGCGTTGCGAGAGGGGGTGGAGGTCATTCTTGACGCTTCCTTTCCAGAAGGACGGCGATCAGACCGAGGGCGAGCACGGCCAGGCCGACACCGATGGTGACGACGCTGATGACGAACTCGGCTGTGCCGGGGGATGTGATCACGGCCGTGAGGGTGCAGGAGAGGGTGAGGAACGCCCCGACGAACAGGCCGAAGCGTCCGATGAGGAGCAGCAACTCCCCCTCACCCCCGGGTGACGACGTGGCAGGCCAGCAGCCGGTCGTGGCTGCGGACCAGCGGTGGCCGAACGGTGTCGCAGCTGCCCTGCGCGAAGATCGGGCAGCGCGGGTGGAAGTCGCACCCCGGAGGCAGGTCGGTGAGGTCGGGGATGTCCGCGCTGCGCAGCCGGACCCGCTCCTTGTTCCTGGCCAGGTCCGGGTCCGGTTCGCAGACCGCGGAGATGAGGGCCTTGGTGTAGGGGTGCTGGGGGTCGTTGACCACCTGTGGGGTGGGTCCGTGCTCCACGACCTTGCCCAGGTACATGACCGCGATCTCGCCCCGCCACGCGAAGTACTTGGCCACGGCGAGGTCGTGGGTGATGAACAGGAAGCTCACGCCGAGTTCGTCGCGGAGCCTCCCGAGGGTGTTGAGGAGGCTGACGCGGATGGACACGTCGAGCATCGACGTGGACTCGTCCGCGATGATCACCTCGGGCTCCATCGCGAGGGCCCGGGCCACGGCGACGCGCTGGCGCTGGCCGCCGGACATCTGGTGGGGGTACTTGTCCAGGTAGTCCTCGGCCGGGGAGAGGTCGACGCGCTCCAGCAGTTCGGCGGCGACGCGGCGGGCCTCGTGGCGGTCCTTCACCAGCTTGTGGCGGCGCAGTCCGGCGGAGACCGTGGAGTAGACGGTGCGGACCGGGTTGAGGGAGGCGTAGGGGTCCTGGTGGATGTACTGGACCGAGCGGCGGAAGGCCGCCCGCTCCCCGCGGTCCATCGTGGCGACGTCCTTGCCCCGGAACAGGACCGAGCCCGCGGTGGGGCTGGACAGGGCGGCCGCCATCCGGGCCGTGGTGGTCTTGCCGCAGCCGGACTCCCCCACCAGGCAGAGCACCTGGCCGGGGCGGACGTCGAGGTCGACCCCGGCCACGGCGGGCACGTCGCCGCGCGGGGTCCTGAAGACCTGCTGGGCACCCTTGAGGGTGAGCACGGGGGGCTGGGCGCGACGCTCGTCCGCCTCCAGGGCCCGTGCGGCGTCGTCGGCGCCGATCACGGTGCCGGGGGCCGGTTCGCCGGGAGCGGGGGCCCCGGTCCGGCCGATGGTGCTCGCGGAGCGCGGAGCCGTGTCGTCGGGACGCGGTTCGGCGTGGGCGGGGTTGACGGTCCGGTCAATCACGGGAGACCCCCTCTGCGTGGAGTGCGGCGTCGGTGGAGCGCAGGCAGGCCGCCGTGTGGCTCAGGCCCGCGTCGCGGTGCTGGAGAACGTCGAGCGTCGGACGCGTGGTGGTGCAGACGTCCAGGGCGTGCGCGCAACGGGGGGCGAACGAGCAGCCCGTGGGCAGGGCGTTGAGGCTCGGCGGGCCGCCCGGCAGGGACTCGGGGACGTGGAGGTCGCCGACCACCGGCGGCACGGAGTTGATCAGCGCCGAGGTGTAGGGGTGCCGAGAGCGGTAGAAGATGTCCCGGGTGGTCCCGGTCTCGATGAGGCGTCCCGCGTACATCGTGCCGACCCGGTCGGCGAGTTCGGCGGCCAGACCGAGGTCGTGCGTGATGAAGACCATCGAGAACCGCAGTTCCTCGCGCAGTTCCGCCAGGCGCTC
Organism: Nocardiopsis sp. NPDC007018; assembly: GCF_040635075.1. NCBI lineage: Bacteria > Bacillati > Actinomycetota > Actinomycetes > Streptosporangiales > Nocardiopsidaceae > Nocardiopsis > Nocardiopsis sp. NPDC007018. The sequence continues at coordinate 11,255 of NZ_JBEYHA010000030.1, read as the reverse complement.
CACGATGGACCGCTGGGTGAGGATGTCCAGGGCCGTGGTGGGCTCGTCGAGGATGAGCAGTTGGGGACGGAGCGCGAGCGCCAGGGCGATGAGGCTGCGCTGGCGCATGCCGCCGGAGAGCTCGTGCGGGTAGCTGCTGAGGACGCGGGCCGGGTCGAGGCGCACCATCTCCAGCAGTTCGGCGGAGCGCTCGGTGATCTCCTTGCGGGAGCTGCGGCCGCCCGCCCGCTCGTGGGCGCGGAAGGTGTCGAGGAAGTGCTCCTCGATGCGCAGCACCGGGTTGAAGGCGTTCATGGCGCCCTGGAAGACCATGGCCGCCTCGTTCCAACGGAAGCGGCGCAGCCTCTCCTTCTCCAGGGTCCGCACGTCCACGCGCGTACCGTCCTTGCGGCGGAAGAGGATCTCTCCCTTGGAGACGACTCCGGTGCGCGGGAGGAGGCGCAGTAGGCCGAGTCCGAGCGTGGTCTTGCCGCAGCCGGACTCCCCCACCAGGGCCATGGACTGGCCGGGGTGCAGGTCGAAGGAGACGTCGTGGACGGCGGTGACGTGGGTGCGGCGGCCGGTGCGGTAGCCGACGTCGACCCCGCGGACGGACAGCAGGGGGCCGCCGGGCTCGTCCGGGGCGGCGGGGTGGTCGTTCACGGGGCTCACCTGTCCCGGAGTCGTGGGTTGAGGGCCTGTTCCAGGGAGCGGGTCATGGTGACCAGCCCGATCTGGAAGAGCATGATCATCACCATCGGGGCGACCAGGAAGGGCGCGGCCTGCGGGAGGAGGAAGGCGTTGTTGGACCAGGCCTGCTGGATCATCAGGCCCCAGTTCTCGGCGGTGCTGGGCAGCAGGCCGAGCAGGTACATGCCGACGACCGCGTAGATGGCGTTGGTGATGGCGATGATGAAGTTGATGAAGATGTAGCCCGCCATGTTGGGCAGCACCTCGACGCAGAGGATGCGGGCGGTGCCCAGGTCCTGGAGGCGGGCGGCCTCGATGAACTCGCGTTCCTTGAGGGTGAGTACCTGGGCGCGGATGGACCGCATCAGGTACGGCCAGGTGACCAGGCCGATGATGAAGGAGACCACCAGCGGAGAGGAGGTCCGGTAGAAGGAGGCGATGACCAGCATCAGGACGATGAAGGGGATGGTCATCGTGATGTCGGTCAGCTGGAGCAGGAAGTGGTCGACCCGGCCCCGGACGTACCCGGCGACGGCCCCGAGGGCGACGGCGATGGCGACGGTGATCAGGGCGGCCATGAGGCCGACCAGGATGGGTTCGCGCCCGCCGAGGACCAGCTGGGTGAAGGTGTCCTTGCCCTCGTGGTTGGTGCCGAGCCAGTGCTCGGAGCTCATCGGACCCCAGATCTTGCTGACGTCCGTGGGGTTGTGGTGGTCGATCAGGAGCGGGCCCACGAAGGAGAACAGCAGGACGCTGAGCACGAGGCAGAGTCCGATGAACCCGCTCGTGCTGCGGGTGATGCCCTGCCAGATGGTGCCCCAGACGCCCGCTGACGCTGGTGCGGTGGTGACGGCCATGCGTGCGTCCCCCTACTTCCGGATGCGCGGGTCGAGCCTGCTGTAGAGCAGGTCGGCGACGAGGTTGGCGATCACCACGCACGAGGTGATGATGATGAGCAGCCCCTGGAGGAGGGGGTAGTCGCGGTAGTTGACCGCGTCGAGGAGCAGGCCTCCGACGCCCTTGTAGACGAGGACCTGTTCGACGAAGATCGCACCGCCGACCAGGGTGCCGAAGGAGATGGCGATCTGGGCGACCAACGGCAGGACCGCGTTGCGGCCGACGTAGGCGGTGGCGATGCGGCCGTCGCGCAGCCCCCGGGCGCGGGCCACGGTCACGTAGTCCTCACCGAGGACCTCGGTGGTGGAGGCCTTCATGACGAGCATCCAGGTGCCGATGATGGCGAGCACGTAGGTGAAGATCGGCAGGGCGGCGTGGAAGAGCGCGTCGCCGACGAACCTGAACGTGAACTCCGGTTGGACGCCGGGGCTGAGGGTGCCGCGCAGTTCGATGGGGTTGAACCAGCCGAGGTACATGCCGCCGCCGACGACCAGCACCATGGCGATGAGGTAGTTGGGGATGGCGCCCAGGACCGAGGCCAGGACGCTGAGCACGTGGTCCAGGATCTGGTTGCGCCGGTAGGCCATGATCATGCCGAGGGCGAGGCCGAGGGCGATCGCGACGAGGGTGCCCACGCCGATGCTGAAGAGGGTCCAGGGCAGGTAGGCGCCGATGGCGTCGGTGACGCTGAAGCCGGGGCGGTTGATGGTGCCGCCGAGGTCGAGCGTGAACAGCCCGACGATGAACTCCCACCACTGCTTGAAGAGGGGCGCGTCCGGGTCGTAGGCCAGTGAGTGGATCGCGATGGCCCGGGCCTCGTTCATCGACATGCCGCCCTGGGTGAGGCGGCCCGCCATGACGTCGATGGGGTCGCCCGGCATGGCGCGTCCGAGGAAGAACGTCACGTTGGCCACCACGAAGACCACGACGACGGCCTTGCGTACCTTCACGAAGACGTAGTTGCGCCAGATCCGGCTGAGGAGGCGCTGGGCCGTCCCGGGGGCGGCGGGCCCGGGGTCGCCGGTGTCCGGTGGGGGTGGGGAGGCCGCGATTTCGGTGGCCACGAGGCTCCTTCGAGCAGGGGGCACGGCGGTGGTGGGGGATGGGGTGGGGGCAGGCACAGATTTATTAGGAAACTTTCCTAATAGAACGACACGGTAACGCCACCCCTGTGTCCCACGCCACCTTCGTGACCAAACGGCGTCTTTTGTGCGACATGATCGGCATCACAAAAAGAACAAAGGGCAACAAAACCACCCAAAAGACCAAACGCTTCATGGCCGCATGCGGTCACCTCTCCAAAGAAGCCCGAAGACGCTACTTTCGATGGTTTTCCGGCTGATCGGGCGCTTCGTACCGTGACGGGGTCACCACACACCACCTGCCGGAGCGGGCCCGCTCCCCACCCGGCGGCAGGACAACGGAGGTAGCCCCCCGTGCCACGACCCGGCACCACCATCCGCTCGGTCTCGGTGGTCACCGCCACCGGCCTGGCCCTCTCCCTGGCGGCGGCCCTCCCGGCCTCCGCCGACCCCGTCGCCGCACCCCCGACCGCGGCCTCCACCGGCTACCCGGTGGAGGGGACCGCCCTGGCCCCCTTCCACGACCAGGAGATCGTCTGGGCCGCGTGCCCCGAACCCGAACTGGTCGAACTCGGGATGGAGTGCGCCGAGTACGAGGTCCCCCTCGACTACGCCGACCCCGACGGCGCGCGGCTCACCATCGCCGCCGCCCGCGCCGAGGCCACCGAACCGGAGGAGCGCCGCGGCGTCCTCATGATCAACCCCGGCGGCCCCGGGGGCCCCGCCCGCATGATGGCGGGCATGTTCACCGGGACCTTCGCGCACGAGGCGTACGACCTCATCGGCATGGACCCGCGCGGCACCGGCGCCTCCTCACCCCTCGACTGCGGGGTCGAGTTCCCGCTGATCCGCCCCCGGGCCAGCGACGCCCAGATCAGGGAGGACACCCGGGAGAAGATCCGCTACTCCCGTGCCTGCGACGCCAACGAGGGCGACCGCATGCCGCACATGACCTCCGCCAACACCGCCCGCGACATGGACGTGCTGCGCGCCGCCATGGGCGAGGAGACGACCAACTACCTCGGCTACTCCTACGGCACCTACCTGGGCGCGGTGTACGGCACCCTGTTCCCGGAGCGGCTCGACCGCAGCGTCCTGGACTCCTCCGTCAACCCGGACGGGATCTGGCGGGACGTGTTCATGGGACAGGGACCCGCCGGCACCGCCAACGTCGAGCGCTACACCGACTGGCTCGCCGAGCACGACGACGTGTACGGGTTCGGCACCGACCCGGAGGAGATCGTCGCGGTCTTCGACGAGACCTCCGCCCGACTCGACGAGGAGCCCCGGGACGACGTCCCCAACGCCGGGCACCTCGACGGGGCCCAGTTCGACGCGCTGGTCGCGAGCCTGGCACGGTCCCAGGGCTACTGGGACTCCAGTTCCCAGTTCCTGCGGTTGCTGGTCGACGACGCGCCCGTTCCGGGCGAGGACGAGGAGTGGCCCGAGTCCGACCCCGTGTTCGACATGAACTTCGACCTGTTCTCGGCCGTGGCCTGCGAGGCCGAGTGGCCCGACCGGCTCGGCCTCTACCACCAGCAGGCCCGTGAGTACCGGGACGCGCACCCGTACAGCTCCGGCGCCATGTGGGCGACGCCGCAGGCCTGCACCTTCACCCGTAACGCCCCCGTCGAGGACGAGGTCCAGCTGGCGCGGGACGGTTACCCCGAAGCGCTGGTGATCGCCGCCGACTACGACGCCAACACCGCCTACGACGGCGGACCGGCCATGGCCGAGCGCCTGAAGAGCCCCCTGCTCACCGTCACGGACGAGGGCGGCCACGGCTTCACCCTGATGGTCGCCCCGGACACCGGGCGGCCCGCCTACCCCTGTGTGGACGACGTGGTGGAGGCCTACCTGGTCGACGGCGTGGTCCCGGACGACATCGAGTGCGGGGGCGTTCCCCGGCCGGAGAACCCGGGAGCGACGACCTTCGACGGCGCTCCGGAGGTCCCGTTGCCCAGGACCGACCGCCCGCACGAGTGGCCGCTGCTGAGCCCCCTGGGCTAGGTCGGCGTACGAGACCCGCTGAGGCGACCGACACACGACGACGGCCCGCGCCATCCGATGGCGCGGGCCGTTCGTTCGCGGTGTGCGACTCCGGGCGGCCCGTCACGGGCCGCCCCGGATCAGCGGTTGGCGCCCTGGAGGCTCTCGCTGATCGGCTCCTCGGAGAACACGTAGCAGAGGATCTCGCGGTCCTCGAGCAGGTCCCAGGACTCGACGGTCGGCATGAGCCCGCTGGCGTAGATCTCGGACTCCATGAAGTCCACACCGACGAACTCCTGGAACGCGGGGCCCGTGCAGACCTCCTCCATGGAGGCGTTCACGGACTCGGCGCCCGGGAAGTCACCGTCCGGGAGCTCCTCGACGTGGAACACCTCGGAGTCGTGCGGCTCGGAGCAGTCGACCAGGGGGACGTCACCGACCTCGTCGCCGGCGTCGGAGGTGAACATCTCGCTCTCGGTGAAGCAGTCGCCGACACCGATCTCCATCACGTTGCCCGAACCGAGGACGGAGTCGAGCAGGTCGCAGGCGGACAGGCTGAGAACGGCGGAGGCAGCGGCGGCCGTGACGGCCGCGCCGCGCACGGCGCGGGAGAGGGAAGGCATGTGGATACTCCGGGGATGAATACTCGCGGGACATTGCCGGGACGGCGATGGCGAGAACGAAAGAATTCACCAGGTCGCGCGGAATGTCAATCTGATTTTCCGGGCGAACACGAATACGTAGCGAAGGAATACTCCACGTGAGCAACCGAGGACACTCCCGACCACTTGACCTGGGAACACTTGACGAAGAACACACGCAAGAGGGAGGCTCTCCCATCAGGCGAGAGGAGAAGAGAAGGACGGGAAAACGATGGGAGACATCGATTCCGACGATTCCACGAGCCTTCTCATAACGGAAAGGGAACGGCCCTCCGGAGATCATCTCGCGGACCACTGACAGTTCGGGGCCCCGGGACGCGACGAGGGCCCGCGCCGGGTGGCGCGGGCCCTCGTCGTCAGGGCGTGGGAGGCGATCCGGATCTGCGACTCCAAGGCCGCTCGACGGCTACAGGTTGGACTGCGCGAGGGTCCCGGTGGTCTGCGAACCGTCCATCTGCCCGATCAGGCAGAGGTACTCGCGGTCGCCCATCTCCCAGCCCTCCTCCATGGGGAAGAGGGTCTGGATGTCCAGGACGGACTCCTCGTAGGCCGTTCCCACGAAGGTCTGGAAGAACTCCAGGCAGTTCTCGTTGACCATGTCGATGACCTCGTCACGGCCCGGGTAGTCGAGGCCGCTGTCGAAGTCGCCCCCCCAGTAGACCTCCAGGTCGTGGGCCTCCGAGCAGTCGACGATCGGCACCGAGCTGACGGCTTCGTCGTACCCGGTCTCCATCTCGTTGAGGCAGTCGCCCACGGCCAGGTCGTTGACGTCCTGGTCCTCGGCGTCAGCGGGCGGGTCGGCCTCCTCGGTCTCCTCCTCGTAGTCGGTCTCCTCGGCCGCCTCGGGCTCGTACGCCTCGGTGGACTCGTCACCTCCCCCTGTGAGGGCGGGCGGCAGCAGCGGCAGACCGCACCCGGACAGGGACAGGGCGGCACCGGTGGCCAGCGCCGCGAGGGCGATACGGCCAAGCAGGGGGCGGCGCGCTTCGGACAGCATGACGGCTCCACGGGGTGTTGGTTGCCCGCCGACTTGGGAGGGGAACGGCGGTACCTATCCAGACGCACCCGGAGGCCGGAAGGTTTCGGCCGATTCGCGGATTCGTTCCCGGAACATCGGACATGACCTGGTCGGACGCGGAGGTCGGGCACGAGAGAGGGCCCCGGCCGGTGGAGACGAACTCCACCCGCCGGGGCCCTTCATGTGCGTCATCAGGGACTCGAACCCCGGACCCGCTGATTAAGAGTCAGCTGCTCTAACCAACTGAGCTAATGACGCCGGTCTCCGCCTCGAACCTCGCGGCTCTCTGCGGCAACGGAGTTAACTCTAGCAGGACCTCGGGGTCACCGCGAACCGATTCCGGGTCCGACCGGGACAGGCCCGGTCACACCACGGCCCAGGCCCGGAAGGGGGAACCCGCCGGGCACGGTCCGTACCGCTCCGGCTAGAAGAAGGCCACGAACAGGGCGACGATGACGCCGACCGTCAGGGCGACACCGACTCCGGCGAGTACCAGCGGCAGGATCGGGCGGCGCGGAGCCTCCTCGGGCTCGGGGTTCTCGTCGACGAAACGGCGGAAGTGCTGGGTGGTTCCCGCCGGGTCCATGTTGGGATCGTTGTTCTGCGTCATGGCCTTGACACTAGCGACTGATCCGACCGCTGAGCACCCCTTGGGCGAGATCTGGTCGATCTCACAACCGTCCGTTGGGGTGACCGGAACCCGAACTTTTCCCGAGACCCCAGGTCACTCCCGCCACATGGGCACCGCTTCACCCTCGGGCGGTGCGCCGCGACACCGAGGACTTCGCCTGGATGAAAGCCGTCCGTAAGACGGGTCACGCAGACTCATCCCCGGGGTTCCGGTCCCGGTCGGTACTTCCCCGCGGCCGTGCCCGCCCCCAAGGGCCCGGCGCGCAGTACTGCGGCCATCCGCGCCGTGGGCGAGACCCCGTGCGCCGGGTCCTCCCTCTCCACCAACCGCGCCAGGTCCGAGGCGGACCGCTCCGGGTGGGCGTCCATCCACGCCACCGCCATGCGCAGCGCCAACGGTAGACGGCCCGCCAGTTCCGCGACCCGGCGCAGCTCCGCCGTGGGACAGCGCTCCGGTCCCAACAGCGACCGCAGCAGCGTGATCGCGTGCTCCTCCGGCAGCGCGTCCACCGGGAGCGCTCGCAGACCGTCCCGGACCAGCAGGTCGGTGAGCCAGTTGCGGCTGACCACCACGGCGCAGCTGCCCTGGCTGCCCGGCAGCAGGGGCCGCACCTGGTGCGCGGTGGAGGCGTTGTCAAGAACGATCAGCACGCGGCGCCCGGCCATCAGGGAGCGGGCCCGCGCGGCCACCTCGTCGGCCTCGGGCACCTCCTCCCCCCGCTCCCCGGTGTCCACCGTCCCCGCCGACAGGGACCGCACCAGGCGGCGCAGGACCTCGGCCGGGTGACGCGGGGCCCCGTCGGGTCCTCGCAGGTTGACGTACAGCTGCCCGTCGGGGAAGTGCGTCGCCACCGAGTGCGCCCACCGCACCGCCAGGGCACTGCTGCCCGCCCCCGCGGGGCCGCGGACCAGGACACTGCCGGGGTCCGGTGAGCAGGGGTCGACGAGGCGGTCGAGTTCGGCGAGGGCGTCGGCCCGCCCCACCAGCGCGCGGGGGGCCGAGGGGAGTTCGGCGGGGAGCAGCGCCGAGGCGGGCCGGGGGGTCCGGCGGGCGGCGCAGGGCCGGACCTCGTCATGGATGCGCGGTCGCGGGACGAGCGCCCCGGTGGAGGCGCCGGCGGGGCCGGTCGTCGCCCGTGGACGGGCCCCGGGCCGGGAGTCGAGGTCGCCCCGCAGGATGCCGTGGAAGGTCTCCTGGAGCTCGCGGCCCGGGTCGGCCCCCAACCGCTCGGCGAGGACCGCGCGCGTCCTCGCGTAGACGCGCAAGGCCTCGCTCTGGCGGCCGGAGCGGAAGAGCGCGGTCATCTGCACCCGGACGAGCGGTTCGCGCTCGGGGTGGTCGGCGGCGAGCGAGCCCGCCCGGACGGCGACGAGCTCGTGCTCGCCCCGGGCCAGGGCCGTCTCGAACCCCCGCTCGGCCACACCGAGCAGCTCCTCGTTCAGCCGGGCCACGTCCCTGGAGTGCAGCAGGGGCGCGGCGACGTCGGTCAGGACCGGCCCGCGCCACAGGGTCAGGGCCCGGTGCAGGAGGTCCGCGTGGGCGTCGGACGCGCCCCGCTCGGCCGCGCGCTCGGCCAGGGCCGCCAGGTCGCGGAAGAGCAGGAGGTCGGACCGCTCCCGCTCCAGGTCGATGCGGTAGCCGCCGTCCGCTCCCAGGATGAGCGGGGTACCCAGGTGGCGTTCGAGGAGCGCCCGCGCCCGGGCCACGTGGACCTGGAGGGCGCCCTTGGCCGCGGGCCCCGGAGCGTCCCAGACCCGCTCGATGAGCTCCTCGGTGGAGACGGTCCGTCCCGCGTTGAGCATCAGGGTCGCCAGCAGCGCGCGGCGGCGGTCGCCGCGCAGGCTCAGCGGAGCGCCGTCGACCTGAACACCGAAGCGGCCGAGGAGGCTCACGTAGAGCCCCCGGGAGGCGGGTTCGGGCGCGGATTCGACGGTCGCCGCGCCCCGGGCCTCCGGCGGGCTGTACAGCGGCACGGCTCCATCCCCTCTGCGAGGCCGACACGGGTGTGCTGGGTGGAAACGTGCCGCCTCGCCTCCAGGGTGCCTTCTGAGCTGCGGCATCGCAATCGGATCGGGGACACTTGCCGAGGGGGCCGTCCCTTGAAATCCTTGAATCTCCCGGTTTTTCCCGCCAGTGCGTTGACTCTGCACCACGACCGAAAGAAACTTTCCTCCATGGCGCAAATCCCGAAGCCGTCTGGCGGCCGCGTGCACCCGGGCGACGTCGCTCCGCCACCCGTCCCCACGACGGTCCTGCGGATCAGGTCGTTGCTCCCCTCGCTGGCACCCGCCGAGCAGCGTGTGGCACAGCGGGTCGTCGACGACCCCGAGCGCGCCGCCGCCTCCTCGATCACCCAGCTGGCCAAGGACTGCGCGACCTCCGAGGCCACCGTCATCCGGTTCTGCCGCACCATCGACTTCAGCGGGTACCGCGAGCTGAGGCTGGCCCTGGCCACCGAGGCCGGACAGGCCCGGGGCGCGCGCGGCAACACCGCCGAGCTGGCCAGCGACATCAACCCCGACGACACCTTGGTCACCGTGGTACAGAAGATCGCCTACACGGACGCGCGCGCCGTGGAGGAGACCGGCGCCGCCATGGACGTCGAGGTACTGCGCGCGGTCATCGACGCCATGGCCAACGCGCGGCGGGTCGACATCTACGGTGTGGGCGCGAGCGCGTTCGTCGGCGCCGACCTCCAGCAGAAGCTGCACCGGATCGGTCTGGCCTCGTTCGCGTGGTCGGACGCGCACGTGATGCTGACCAGTGCCGCCCTCCTGGAGGAGAGCGACGTGGCGATCGGCATCTCGCACAGCGGCACCACCATCGACACCGTGCAGGCCCTGACCGAGGCGGGCCGCAGGGGTGCCCGGACGGTGGCGATCACGAACTTCCCGCGGTCACCGATCGGCTTCGCCGACCACGTGCTCACCACGGCCGCGCGGGAGACCATGTTCCGCTCGGGTGCCACGGCCTCGCGGCTGGCACAGCTGACCGTGGTGGACTGCCTGTTCGTCGGCCTGGCGCAGATCCGCTACACCGACAGCAGGACGGCCCTGGAGACCACCTACGAGGCGGTCCGCGGGCTGCGTCTGAGTGACGACCGCAGACGGCGGCGGGGCGACGCCTCCGCCGCGAGGAACACCCCCGACACCACTGGTAACGACGACTGACCCGCCCCCGCCGTGAAGGACGGGTGTGCGGACCGGACAGGAGAGCGCAGTGCACGGTGGCACGGAGCAGGACCCGAGGAACCCCTCCCGGGAAGCGGACGGTTCGGCGGGGGGTGAGGCCGTGATCGTGCGGGCGCCCACTGAGGAGCGCAACTCGGGCACCTACGACATCGACCTGCTCCCCGCCCTGGACGTGCTGCGGCAGATCAACGCCGAGGACACCACCGTCGCCGCGGCGGTGGCCGCGGTGCTGCCGGAGCTGGCCCGGGCCGTGGAGCTGGGTGTGGCGGCGCTGGAGCGCGGCGCGGGCATCCACTACTTCGGCGCGGGGACCTCCGGGCGCATAGCGGCGCTGGACGCGGCGGAGCTGCCTCCGACCTACGGGGTCCCCCCGGAGTGGGTGGTGGCCCACCACGCGGGCGGCGCCGAGGCCATGGCGCGCGCCGTCGAGGGGATCGAGGACGACTGGGAGTCGGGGCGTATCGACGCGGCCGCGGTGGAGCCGGGGGCCCTCGTGGTGGGGCTGGCCGCCAGCGGCCGTACCCCGTACGTGGGCGGGGCCCTGGAGGCGGCGCGGGAGCGGTCGGCCGCCACGGTGCTGATCAGCGCGAACCCGGAGGCCCCCCTGGCCTCCGGCGCCGACGTCCACGTGGGGGTGTCGACGGGTGCCGAGGTGATCGCCGGATCGACCCGGATGAAGGCGGGTACGGCGCAGAAGCTGCTGCTCAACGCCTTCTCGACCGCCGTGATGGTGCGGATCGGCCGTACCTACTCGAACCTGATGGTGGGGGTGGACGCCACCAACGGCAAACTGCGCGGGCGCGTGGTCACCATCCTGATGGAGGCCACCGGCCTGTCCGAGGCCGACTGCGCGCGCGCCCTCACCGAGGCGGACGGGGACACCAGAGCGGCCCTGGTGTCGCTGCTGGCCGGTGTGGACGCCATCACGGCGGCGCGGTCGCTGGAGAAGTCCCGGGGCCGGGTACGGACCGCCCTGGCGGATCTGGGGCTGCCCGGCCAGGAGGCCCCGAAGGAGTAGCGGGCGCACCTCCAGCTCGCCGATCTCCTTGCGGAGCTGCTCCAGCTCACGGTCGGCCTCGGCGCGGGTGTCGGCGTCGTCCTCGGCCTCGGCGAGCT
>NZ_JBEYHA010000029.1:0-66880 GCF_040635075.1 Nocardiopsis sp. NPDC007018 | reverse complement strand
ATGCCTCCTTGAGGTCACGTGGTCCCAGAATCCAGAAATCCGACTCCGAAGAACGCAGGACACACCAGAGCCTCCAATAAACCCGGCACGAAACACAGGTCGCCGGTACTGCCTGCCTGGATAACGGTTCCCCCCGCGATATTCCCGGTGGTATTGGACACGCGTGCCTCGCTCGGAAAGCTCGTTGCCCGCGGTGGAGCGGAGGGTGTACGGGCGGTGGCCCAGATGATCGCGTTGACGGCGAGGGCCAGCGCGCAGGTGATGCCCGCTGTCCAGGCGGCCGCCTCCCACCCTGCTCGTGTGGTGGGGCCTCCACCGAACCACAACCCCGCTCCGAGTGCTGCCACGATTGCGACGGCTGCTGCCGTCGCGCCGATCCGCCTCGCTTTGGTCATGTGACTGATTGTGGTGCGTGAAGCCGTGCTGGGTAAGGGGTTTTGCCGGTAACGGTCATATGGGGGAGGTGGGGTTGTAGGGCGGGTGGCCGTCGCCGAAACACGCCCCCATGTGGGGCCGTCTGGGCGGCTGTGGGGCGATGGTGGGCGGACGCGGGGCGTACCGGGTCGCAGCTGTGGGGTCACCGGATGGCAGAGTGCTCCGGGAGGGTCGGCCCCCACCTGCACTCACCTTGTACCAGGGAGCACACCAGGAGCACACATGGCCCCCAAACGCCGCGAGGACCTCTTGCGAGGTCCTCGTGTACCCCTTCTGACCTGGGGTTTTGTGGTGCACCCAGCAGGATTCGAACCTGCGACCGTCGGATTAGAAGTCCGATGCTCTATCCACTGAGCTATGGGTGCCTGATCCAATTGTGAGGCCTGGTCGCGCCGTGTGTCCGGCCCGTGACCTGGGGTGGAGGGTGTGCGGCCCGGTGCCCTCGGGGAGACATCCTAGGGCATTCGGAGGATGTCGCCCAAGGGAGGGCAAAGTCTGACCAACTACGGTGATTCGTAGTTGCGTCTCGTTACCACGTGTGTTCCACCAAATCGGTCGCTATGGCCTCGCGCCCCACGTTACCGGTGATTAACCCCTGGTGCGCTGCTGTGTGGCGGGCGTTTCGCGAACTCCGGGGTGGGCCGCCCCTGTGCGGGGCGGCCGCGGGGGTCAGAAGACCCACCATTGACCTGCCAGGATCGCCAGTGTCGCCACCGTGAACAGCATGTGTTTCCCCTCCTGGGTCGACTCTAGGCTGCTCTAGGTGTATGGGCGAATACATTGCGTGGCAAACGCGGGTTTGCAGGGGTTTGGTGGTGGCCAGGGGTGCTGTTGACCGGCGGAGGGTGTTCGACTCGAACGCCGGGGACCGTGGATTCCGGGATCGGCCGCCGCGGGCCGATCCCGGTCGTCGGGTCAGGACGCGAGGCCGCGCGCGTAGTTCACCTGCTGGTGGATGTGCTGCACGTAGGACGGGTTGCCCACCATGATCTGGGTGGCGTGGTAGTGCCCGCCGCCCTGGACGGTGACCTGGACGTGTCCGGTCGTCTTCTCCTCCTTGACGAGGAGGATGAGCAGGCCGAGGAGGCAGGTCCACCAGAAGATGAGGATGGCGACGATGATCGCCCAGACGGGCGTGGTCCTCTCGGTGCGGCTCATGTCGCTGACGGTCCACACCGTCCCCTGGATGGGGAAGCGGCCGGAGGGGGTGATCACCGTGTTCTGGGTGATCGCGATGTCCCCGATGGTGTCGAGGGTGGGTTCGTTCGGTACGCCGCCGCCGAGGGGCTGGTAGCCGCCGGTGGGGGCGCCGTAGGGCTCCAGCTGTCCGCCGGTGTGCTGTTCGGGGGGTGGGCCCCAGCCGGGGGTGCCGCCGCTGGGCTGCTGCCAGGGCTCACCCTGAGCCGGGTCGGGGTACTGGTTCATGTGGCGATTGTGTCAAAGGTCGTCGGAGTGTCCGATCCTCGACCGGACAACGATCCAAGTTGTGGCCGGATGTGGCCAGCGCCCACGGAGCGTGCCGGTGTCCGTGCAGGCTGCTGTCGAGAGTTCCCGCAGGTGTGGCCTGGGTCACGGCAAACCAGCGTTTTCGGGTACCGAGGCCCAAGGTGAGCCGGAAAACGTGAAAGTCTTTCGCGATTTGCGCCCGGCTACGTACGATGCGCCTGATCCATCGCCCGCACCCCCAGGTGGTGACCCCACATGCCCCCGAACCTCCGACCCCAGCTCGACCCTTCCTCCTTCACGAGACGGCTCCGCACCGGAGCCGCGGGAGCGGCACTGGCGATCTCCGCCTCGATGGTCGCCGCCCTGCCCGCCGCCCCCGCGCTCGCCGCACCCGAGGACTACTGCGCCCCTGGAGCGTGTCTCGACATCCTGCCGCCGGGCCAGAACGGCAGCGCCACCCTGGTGGAAATCCTCGGCCACCAGGTCTTCGGCACCCGGCCCAAGCACTCCTCGAGCCAGCTCGACATGTACGACAACCTCGTGCACCACTACGACGGGCTCACCGACGAGGGCCTGGACGACTTCTTCGTCGACGCCACCTTCGGAGTCGCCGAGGGCGACGTCGACCGCCGGTACCAACCGCGCGACGACGTCACGATCACCCGGGACCGCCAGCACGGCATCCCGCACGTCGAGGGCACCACCCGCGAGGGCACGATGTTCGGTGCCGGCTACGCCGCCGGAGAGGACCGCCTCTTCCTCATGGACGTCCTGCGCCGGGTCGGCCGAGGCGAGCTCACGTCCTTCGCGGGCGGCGCCGAGGGCAACCGCGGCCTCGAACAGGACCTGTGGGGCACCGCGCCCTACACCGAGGAGGACAAGCAGGCCCAGATCGACCGGGTCGCCGCCAGCGGCGAGCGCGGGGCGCAGGCCCTCGCCGACGTCGACTCCTACCTGGAGGGCGTCAACGCCTACATCGACGAGGCCGACAGCGGCCGGTACTTCCCCGGCGAGTACGTCCTCACCGGGCACAAGGACGCCATCACCAACAAGGGGGAGATCGAACCCTTCACCCCCACCGACGTCGTCGGCATCGCCGCGATGGTCGGCGGGATCTTCGGCGGGGGCGGGGGCGGCGAGGTCCAGGCCGCCGTCGTGCTGGCCAACTTCCAGGACCGCTACGGCGCCGAGGAGGGCCTGGAGCTCTGGCACGCCTGGCGCATGGAGAACGACCCCGAGGCCGTGGTCAGCGTGGACGGGGACTTCCCGTACGCCCAGACCCCGGACGACCCGGTCGGCGAGGTCGTTCCCGACGACGGTTCGGTGGAGCCCTACAGCATCGTCCACGACGAGTACGGGTCCGCGGCCGCCGCCACGACCCAGAGCGCGCCCGACGCCCCGAGTGAGGACGTCCCCGGTTCGGACGCCCCCACCGTCGAGGAGCTCACCGAGGAGCAGCAGGCCGAACTGGAGCAGATGGTCGAGGAGGGCGACCTGTCCGCCGCCGAGGGCATCTTCGACGACGGCGTCCTGCCCGAGGGCTTCCTCGACCCTCGAGGCATGTCCAACGCCCTGCTGGTCTCGGGTGAGCACACCGAGAGCGGCAACCCCGTCGCGGTCATGGGCCCGCAGACCGGCTACTTCTCGCCGCAGCTCCTGATGCTCCAGGAACTCCAGGGACCGGGTATCAGCGCCCGGGGCGCGTCGTTCGCGGGCGTGAGCTTCTACGTCCAGATGGGCCGCGGGGTCGACTACGCCTGGAGCGCCACCTCGGCGGGCCAGGACATCACCGACACGTTCGCGGTCGAACTGTGCGAGACCGACGGCTCCGACCCGTCGACCTCCTCGCGTGCCTACGTCGACTCCTCCGGCGCGTGCGCGGAGTTCGAGGAGCTGAGCGTCAGCAACGACTGGACGCCCACCGTCGCCGACGGGACCCCGGCCGGCGGCTACACGTTGACCTCGCTGCGGTCCGAGTACGGTCTGGTCAGGTCGTTCGCCACAGTGGACGGCGCGCCGGTGGCCTTCACCGAGCTGAGGTCCACCTACATGCGCGAGGTCGACTCCATCCTCGGATTCCAGAGGTTCAACGACCCCGACGAGGTCACCTCCGCCGAGACGTTCACCCGCGCGGCGGAGGACATCGGCTACGCCTTCAACTGGCACTACGTGGACGACACCGACATCGCGTTCGTCAACTCCGGCTCCAACCCGGTCCGACTGGCGGGCACCAACCCGACCCTGCCCATCGACGCCTACTCCGGTTCCGGCTGGTCCGGCTGGGACCCGGCGACGAACGAGGCCGAGTACCACCCGCAGTCCGACCACCCCCAGCAGATCAACCCGGACTACATCGTCAACTGGAACAACAAGCCCGCGAGCGGGTACACCTCGGGCTGGTCCACCGGGTCGGTGCACCGCAACGACCTGCTGGACTCCCGGGTGGCCGGGCTGATCGGGGACGGGCACCGGTTCACGCCCGCCTCGCTCACGGCCACGATGATGGAGGCCGGGGTGGCCGACCTGCGCGCCGAGCAGGTCCTCCCGCTGCTCCTGGAGGTCATCGACACCGGGACCGTGGACGACCCGGAACTGGCCGGGACGGTGGAGTCGCTGCGGGCCTGGGTCGACTCCGGTTCCCTGCGGCGCGAGCCCCGGCGCGACGCCGGGTACTACGACCACGCGGACGCCATCCGGGTGCTGGACGCCTGGTGGCCCCTGCTGGTCCGGGCGCAGTTCGAGCCCGGCCTGGGCGAGGACCTGTACACGCAACTGACCCGTGCCGCCCAACCCGACGAGTCCCCTTCGGGGGCGATCGGCGGCGGCGCCCCCGGCAGCGTCAACCAGAGCCAGGCCCACCGGGGCTCCGCCTTCCAGTACGGCTGGTGGTCGTACGTGGACAAGGACCTGCGCACGGTCCTGGGTCAGGAGGTGGACGGCACCCTCGGTGACCGGGTCTACTGCGGTGACGGCGACGCCGACTCCTGCCGCACGGTGCTGCTCGACAGCCTGGCGGAGGCCGCGGCGACCCCTGCGGGCGACGTCTACCCCGGCGACGGCCACTGCTCCGCCGGAGACCAGCTCTGCGCGGACACCGTGATCCACCAGGCGGTGGGAGGTATCAACATGTGGCCGATCGCCTGGCAGAACCGGCCCACCTACCAACTGGTCTTCCAGTTCTCCGGCGGGAGGTGACCGGGCGAGGCCCCCGGCGGTGACCGACGCGGCCCGCGACCCCCTGGCGACAGGGAGTGTCGCGGGCCGCCGTCACTCCAACCGTTACGGGGATCTTGTGGTGCGCAGGGTCTGTGTGGGTAGCGTTAGGACTACCCGAAACCACAGGGGGAGGGCGAGCAGGACGATGCCTGTCTGGCTGATCTGGATCATTCTCGCGGCCGGTCTCGGGGTCGCCGAGTTCCTCACCCTGACCTTCGTGCTGGGACTCCTGGCGGCCGCCGCGCTGGTCGCCGGCCTCCTCGGCGCGATCGGTCTCCCGGTGGTCGTGCAGATCATCGGTTTCGCGGCCGCGGCCGCGGCCGGGCTCGTCCTGGTCAAACCGATCATGGACCGCCAGCTCCGGCACGGGCCGGTCGTGCGGTCGGGTACCGCGGCCCTGGTGGGCCGCTCCGGTGTCGTGCTGCGCCGGGTGGACGCAGACGGCGGCAGGGTCAAGCTCCAGGGTGAGGAGTGGTCGGCGCGCTGCCTCGACGAGGACCTCGTGATTCCGGTGGGGGCGCACGTCGACGTCATGGAGATCGACGGGGCGACCGCCGTGGTCTACCCGAGGGAGCGGCTGACCGAACTCCCCGAGCCGTTCGACCCGGACGCGACGGGCCCGCCCGGGCGAAACCGTCCCGACCAGGAGTAGGGCGGCGAGAGCGCCCCCTCGGGACGCCGACCGGGCGCGCCGCGCGGGCTCGGAACAGAACCGAAGACCGAACCACCACCACAGCCACATTCCCGGACCGAGGTGCGGAACATGGAATCTGCGATACCGCTCATCATCCTCGCCGTCCTGCTGGTCGCCATCGCCCTGTCGGCGATCCGGATCGTCCCGCAGGCACGCGCCTACAACATCGAGCGCTTCGGGCGCTACATCCGCACCCTCGACCCCGGGCTGAACTTCATCATCCCGGGCGTGGACCGGGTCAACACCAAGTTCGACCTGCGTGAGCAGGTCTTCAGTTCGCGTCCGCAGCCGGTGATCACCGAGGACAACCTCGTGGTCAACATCGACACCGTCCTCTACTACCAGGTGACCCAGCCCAAGGCCGCGGCCTACGAGGTGGCCAACTACATACAGGCCATAGACCAGCTCACCGTCACCACGCTGCGCAACGTGATCGGCTCCATGGACCTGGAGAAGACGCTCACCTCGCGCGAGGAGATCAACACCCGGTTGCGCGGGGTCCTGGACGAGACCACCGGCAAGTGGGGCATCCGCATCAACCGGGTGGAGATCAAGGCGATCGACCCGCCGCCCACCATCAAGGAGGCGATGGAGAAGCAGATGCGGGCCGACCGCGACAAGCGCGCGGCCATCCTGCACGCCGAGGGTGAACGGCAGTCCCGCATCCTGAAGGCGGAGGGGGCCCGGCAGCAGGCCATCCTGGAGGCCCAGGGCGACCAGCAGGCCGCGATCCTGCGGGCCGACGGTGAGGCGAAGGCGATCGAACGCGTCTTCCAGGCCGTGCACACCAACGACGCCGACGCCAAGGTGCTGGCCTACAAGTACCTGGAGACGCTGCCGAGCCTGGCCAACGGTGACGGCAACACCTTCTGGGTGATCCCGGGCGAGCTGACCGAGGCGGTCAAGAACGTGAGCCACGCGTTCGCCGGGGACGCCGCGCGAACCGCGCCCTCCACGACGAAGGAACCGGTGGGCGAGGGGTCGTCGGAGGGCCCCGCGCAGATCACCGGACCGGACCCGGCCAAGGCCTCCGACGCCGCGCAGGCGGCCGAGGAGGCGGCGCAGGCCGCGGAGCGGGCGGTGGCCGACGCGCGCGACGACGTGCGCAGGGCCGGGGCGAACCTGGGGACGGCACCGGAGTCCCGCGACGCGGGCTGAGCTAACGCGGCGGGCGCGGGTCGGTGCCGTGAGCGGCGGCGGGCCGCGGCCCGCCGCCCGGTGGTTCCTCAGGGCGGGGCCGCGTGCCGCCGGAGCCGGTCAGACGAGCAGCAGCTTGCCGGCGGTGGCCCGCGAGGCGAGGTCGGCCTGGGCGCGGCCCGCCTCGGCCAGCTCGTAGCGGCCGCCGATCCGTACCGCCAGTTCTGCCCGCTCCACCAGGCCGAAGAGGTCGCCCGCCCGGCCCAGCAGCTCCTGGCGGTCGGCCACGAAGTAGGCCAGGGACGGCCGGGTCAGGTACACCGAGCCCGCGCTGTTCAACCGCTGCGGGTCCACGGGTTCGACCGCCCCGCTGGACTGCCCGAACAGGGCGAGGACGCCGCGCGGGCGCAGCGACTCCAGACTGGCGTCGAAGGTGTCGCGGCCGACCCCGTCGTACACCGCGGCCACACCCTCCCCGCCGGTGAGCTCGCGTACGGCCGGGGCCACCGGGGTGCGCGTGTACCGGACGACCTCGTCCGCTCCCGCCTCCCTGGCGATCCGCTCCTTCTCGTCCGTGGAGACGGTGCCGATCACCCGCGCGCCGCGGGCCTTGGCCAGTTGGGTGATGAGCAGACCGGTGCCGCCCGCGGCCGCGTGCACCAGGACGGTCTCGCCCTCGGCCACCGGGTGCACGGAGTGGGTGAGGTAGTGGGCGGTCATGCCCTGGAGCATGAGTGCGGCGGCCTGTTCGGTGCTCACGGCGTCCGGCACCGGCACGACCAGTGCGGCCCGGACCACGGCCTGTTCGGCGTACCCGCCCGGGGCCATGGCCCAGGCGACCCGCTGCCCGACCCGGAGGTCGGTGACGCCCTCGCCCAGGGCGGCGACCGTACCGGCCGCCTCCATGCCCGGGACGTAGGGGAGCGGTACCTGGTAGGCGCCCGAGCGCTGGTAGACGTCGATGAAGTTGACGCCCCGGGCCTCGACGTCCACGAGGACCTCGCCTGGGCCGGGTACGGGGGCCGGGGTCTCGGTCGGCCGCAGGACCTCGGGGCCGCCGTACTCCTCGATGACGATCGCGCGCATGGTTCTCCTCAGGGGGTGCCGTGCCGGACCCCGGACGCACCCCTTGGCGGAGCACGCGTCGGGGCCGACTCAGTCGTCGACGTTGATCCTGTGGAGAGCGTAGCCCTTGTACAGCGCGGCGATCGGTTCGGTGCCGGGGCCGGGCCGCATGACCACGCCGACCCTACGCCGTTCGTCGTGGTCGAGGGTGTCGTCGTCGGGGAGCGGCTGCTGGTCGGTGGTGGACAGCACCAGCTCGTCGTTGACCCACAGGCGCAGGTCCATGCGCGGGTCCTCGCCCTCCTCGGCCACGTACTCGCAGGCGAACTTGAGGTTGTTGGAGACCAGGTCGTCGACGCGCGCGCCGTAGGGCAGGCCCTCCACCTCCGACTCCTCGTCGAGGAGGTCGAAGGGCCGGAACCCCGTGACCTCGGTCGTCTCGGCGATGGCGGTGTCTCCGGCCTCCTCCGTCACCCGGCGGATCTGCGCCTGGGCGCCGTCGAAGCGCAGCAGGGCCTCGTACATGGTGCGCTCGTCCTCGCCGGACTGGTCCCAGCAGCGCACCCCGAAGTTGGTCTCGGCGGGGCCCTCCAGGGGGACCAGGTCGGTGCTGACGAGGACGCGGTCCGGGGTCTCCCCGTCGTAGGGGGCCACCGTGCCGCGTGACGGGCTGAGGGTGGGGTCGAGCTGGAAGACCACCGCCTGCTGCTCGGCCCAGTAGCCGTCCGAGTAGTCGGGGTCCGCCGGGTCGAAGGTGCGGGTGTCGGACCAGCCGGGGTCGGTGGCGAAGTCGGTGACGTAGATGCTGGTGAGGTTCTCCGGCGGGTCGTCGGAGCCGGAGAACAGGACGGTGGCGCCCACCCCCGCGGCGAGGACGACGGCCAGGGCCGCTCCCGTAACGAGCACCGGCGTGCGGCGGCGTCGCGGCCCGCCTCCGCTGGGCGGCGGGGGCGTTCCGGGACCGTGGGGGCCATGGGGGCCGGTGGGACCACCGGGTCCGTTGTGGCCGACGTGGGAGGGAACGCCGTGCGCGGGGGAGTTCACGGAACCCTGGTGTGTCCGGGCGTGACCGTATTCTCCGGCCGCCATGGGCGTGTACCCGGCGGGCTGGTGCGACGGGGGCTGCTGGGGGCCCGTGGGCGGCCGTTGCGAGGCGCCCGCTCCGGCGTGCCCGCCCGGGTGGGGCGGGACGTGGGCGTATCCGCCCTGTTGGGGGCCGGACTGCTGCTGAAGGGGGCGCGGGTGGTGGGCGGTGTGCTCTCCCGGGACGGCCGCCTGCTGGAACGGCGTCTGCTGGGGGTGCGCTCGCAGGGTCGGCGGGACCTGCTGGGTCGGCGCCGCCGGTTCCCGGTCGACCGGCCCCGGCGAGACCGGCGAGACCGGCGCGGACGGGTCGGCCTGCGGGGGAGGGGAGTCCGGTGAGGCGTCCGTCGAGGAGGGCGGAGCCTGACCGTCCGGCGGGGCGGCGGCGCCCGCGTCCGGGACGGCGTCCCGGACGTCGGGCGCCGTGGGCTCGGGGGGCAGGCCCGGTACGGGGGTGCTGCTCGGCGGCGCCCACGAGGTGGTGATCGTGCGCCGCACCTCGGCCTCCTCCGGGTCCTCCTGGCCGGTCAGCCTGGCCAGGAGCTGCTGCGAGGTGGGGCGGTTCTCGGGTTGTTTGTCCAACGCGGCCGTGACCAGGTCGAGCAGGCTCGGATCGAGGCCGTCGAGCCGGGGCGGCGCCGTGGAGATGTTGTGCAGGACCGCCGGGACCGTACCCGCGTCGAAGGGGGCGCGGCCGATGCCCGCGAAGGCCACCAGGCAGCCCCAGGCGAACACGTCGGCGGCGGCCGTGGCCTGCTCGCCCAGGATCAGCTCCGGGGCCATGTAGGAGGGTGTGCCCATCAGCTGGCTGGAGCGGGTGACCGCGCCGCTGGCGTCGTCCAGGGCGCGGGCGATCCCGAAGTCGATGACCTTCGGTCCGACCGGGGAGAGCAGCACGTTGGCGGGCTTGAGGTCGCGGTGCACGATCCCCGAACCGTGGATCGCGGTGAGCGCCGCCGCCACGCCCATCGCGAGCCCGTCTAGGGTCCCGCCGCGCATCGGGGCGCCGTGGCGGACCGCCTCGTCCAGGTTGGGGCCGGGTACGTACTCCGAGACGATGAAGAGCGGCTCGCCCTCCAGACGGGCGTCGATGACCCCCGCGGTGGAGAAGCGGGCGACCCGGCGGGCCGAGGCGACCTCGCGGGCGAAACGCAGCCGGAAGGACTCGTCGTCGGCGAGGTCGGGGTGGATCAGTTTGACGGCCACGGTGCGGTCGGCGGCGTCCCTGGCGAGGTACACGGTGCCCATGCCGCCGCGCCCCAGACGCCCGATGATGCGGTATCCGTCGAGCTCGCGCGGGTCACCGACGCGCAGGGGTCTGCCGCTCTCGTGTCCGTTGGACGTCACAGTTGGGGGTCCCTTGTATGGATCGTGTGATTCGCGCCTAACAGCGTACCGACACCGACACGCTGGCGCCTTCCGGTTCCTCCGGTCGTTCCGGTCGCGGAACCCCGTCGCCGGTCACGGAACGGAGCCGGGTCTGGCGGGCGGGTCGCGCGTCCGGGGGCGCTACGGGAAGTGACGCCCGGAACGCGGAAACAGTTCCAAGGAACCCCCGATTTCGCTAGTATTCGAATGCTTGTTCGAAAGCCTGGCCGTACTTCCCCGCGGGCGGGCTCTGCCGGCGGCGTGCCCGCGCGCGGTCGGAGGAGAGGCAGGGTCGGTCGATGCTGGGGAGGACGGTCGTGGGGCGGTACTTCGGGGCGAGGGTCACGGTGGTCGAGGACGGGGACCGGCCCACCCGGTTCACCTGGGACGGCCGCGTGTACGGGATACGCAGGATCATCGACCACTGGGTGACCCTGCGACGGGACTGGACCCCCGGCGCCGGTTCGCAGGTGCCCGAACGCCGACACTGGCGGGTCGAGGCGGGGTCGGCCTACGCGCAGGGCGTGTACGAACTCCGGCACGACTCCGCCACCGGCGAGTGGACGCTGAGCCGGGTCTGGGGGTGAGCCCGGCGGCCGGGCCAGTCGCTCCGGCGCGGACCCGGGCGGACCCAGACGGCCCGTGAGGTCAGCGCAGGTCGTCGGGGACCAGTCCGAACGACGCGAGGTCGGTCCGCCCCTCGTGCAGCGGCATCGCGTTGCGGTCGGTGCCCTCGCGGACGAACCCGGCCGCCTCGGCCACCCGGCACGAGCCGGTGTTGTCGACGGCGGCCTTGAGCTCCACCCGCTGGAACCCCTGGCCCAGCGCCCAGCGGGAGACGGCCACGACCGCCTCCGTCGCCAGTCCGCGCCCCCGCCCCCAGGGGGAGATCCAGTAGCCGATCTCGGTCACCCCGGACGTCCACTGCGTGCGCAGCAGCGCCACCGACCCGCTGAACCGGCCGCTCGCCCGGTCCACCACGGCCCAGTGCTGGCCGTCGCCGCCGGTACGGATGGCCGGGGCCTCGCGCAGGCAGAAGTGCTCGGCCGTCGCGCGGGTGTAGGGGAGCCCGGGCCCGGGCTGCGGAATCCACCGCTGGAGCTCGGGGTCCACGCACGAGGCGTACAGGTCGTCGACGTCCCGTTCGAGCAGGGCCCGCAGGCGCAGGCGCTTGGTCTCCAGGATGACGGCGGGCATCATCGGAGCGCTCCGGAGCGTGGTCATGCGCGGGTGTCCCCTCGTCTTTGCGCAAACGCCCGGCGGCCCCGGGCTCCGCTCAAGATACGCGTCTCCACGGGCGTGCGGGACGGGGTTCCGCCGGTCCGCCGCACCCGGGGGCGCCGTGGCGGGGGCCGCGACCCCCGCCACCGCGGGGGTTCACCGCAGGCCGTCGACGACCCGCTGACGGATCACCGTGTCGAACGCCTCGGAGAAGGCGTTGCCGGGGCACCCGGTCTGGAGCCAGTCCCGGTGTCGCGCCAGGGCCTCCTGCCCGGTCTCGGCGCCGGTGTCCGGGTGGACGTAGACGATGCGCTCGGCCGGGTCGACGCCGGTCACCGCCGCCAGGACGCGCAGAACGTCCACGAGCGCGTCCTGGGCGGCCCGGGTCGGCAGCTCATCGGTGAAGTCACCGAGCAGGCACACGCCGATGTTGCCGTGGTTGAACCCGAAGGCGTGCCCGGCGGTCACCGACTCCGCCTCGCCCGGGACGGGTTCGGCGCGGAAGACGGGAACGCCGCCGCCGGAGTGGCGCCCCTCGTAGACCACGCCCTCGGGGTCGATCAGCAGGTGGTAGCCGACGTCGCCCCACGCCTGCTGGGCTGCGTGCAGGTGGTAGACGGCGCGCATGTCCGCCGCGTGGTCGTCGGTGGTCGCCATGGCGGTGTGGTGCACGGTCAGCGCCTGCACCGGGTGGAACTGGGCGGGCCAGAGGTCGTTGCCGTCCTCGTCGAAGCGCAACGACTCGTCGGCGCCCCACCCGGCGCGGGTGAGGAGCCGTACCTCGGAGGTGCCGCTGAGGGTGGTGACCCCCTCCTCTGTGGCGGAGAGGGCCACCCGCTCCCGGCCGCCGAGCCTCAGCTCCTCGCCGTCGTGGAGGTTCAGCGCGGTCAGGTCGGCGCCGTCGGCACCGCGCACCTCGTACCCGGTGGCGCCCTGCGGGGCCCGGGCCATGGCGGACGCCGAGGGTTCCAGGTGCTCGGGGCCGGCGGTGTGGAAGTGCAGGTCCTGCCAGTCGCCCAGGGCTCCGTCGGCGGTCTCGAAGCGTAGGGCGGCGCCCTCGGCGGAGGACCCGGGGTCGAGGGAGACGGAGACGACGTCGAAGCGGCGCTCGGGGCGGACGAGGACTCCCGCGGCGGTGGCGCGTTCGCTGAGGACGCGGGGCGCGGTCAGGGCGGCGGGCTCCGCCGTGGTCCGGGCGGTGGCCGTGGCGGAGGCCAGGAGCGCGGGGGTGAACGCGGCCAGGCCGTCACGGTGGTGGCTCCGGTGAGGAAGGTACGCCGTCGCATGGAAGGTCCGTTCCGTTCGGGTGGGACACCGGGGGCAGGGGTGCGCGAGTACCGGGAAAGCCTGCCACAGGCGGTGGGGGCGCGGCCCGTGTCCGTCCGGTGGGGGCTCGGCAGGGAGGGCCGGGCGGTGCCGGAGTCCCGTCCTGGCCGCAACGGAGGTGTGGTGGGGGCCGAAAGCCCGTCGTCGGTCCGATACCTGGGTCGGAGAACCAGAAATTTCACGGAGGGTGTTCGCTTGGCTGCCCGTTGCTCTGGCGCTGGGGAGGGTATGGGTCTGCGAAGGCCATTCGCGCTGGTCAGTACCGATGCGCTGGGGCGGCTCCGATGATCGCTGGCCGACCGTTCGCGGCGCCCGGAAGGCCGTGAACCGGCGGGGGCCGGGTGCCCGGAGCCCCCGTCCTACCCAGCCGTCACTCCCGTACACAGCCCGCGCCGACGCGGACTCTGGCACAGTTGATGGTGACTTGAGGCCCCCGGCGGACGGCCGGGGACACGCCGCGCCGGGTCGGGGGGACCCGTGCGAGCGGCTTGACCGCCGCGGACTACGCTGGTCCGAATCCATGACGGACCAGGTGGAACCGGGCAGCTCACTGACCTCTTCTACGGGGAGCGACCATGACCAACGACGACCGCGAGGACTCCCGTCGCGGTGACCAGGAGGGTGCGTGGCAGCGGGGTACCGGGCCGGTCGCCGGCCTGGGCGGCCTCCTGGACGGACTGCCCGAGAGCGGCCGCGGCGCCCAGGTGCGTGACCCCGGGCCCGCGGCGCCGTACAACCCCTTCCGGAGCACCCTCCCGGGCCCGGACGCGCCGCGGACCCCGACCGGTGCCCGCCCCGCCACAGAGCCCGCGCCCCCGGCTCCGGCCCCCACGGCCTTCACCACGCGCCCCCAGCAGTCCTGGAGACCCGCTCCCCCGGAGCCCCGGACCCGACATGAGGCGCGAAGCGAACCCTCGCCGCCCCGGCCCTCGGGGCCCGCGGAGACGCGGGAACCGGCGGCCGACGCCGATCGGGACCCCCGGTTCAACGTCATCCCCTTCCGGTCGGGCAGTCGCCACTCGGGCCCCGCCCACCAGGGCCCGGTCACCCCGGCCGCATCCGCGCGCACCGCAGGCGGGTCCGCCGCACCGGCCCCGCCCGACCCCGAGGCGCCCGCGACGCCGGAGCCCGCTCCCGGCGAGACCGAACCCACCACGAACCCCGGCCGCGCGGACGAGAACCACGCGGCCACCGAACCGAAGCAGAGCGACACCGTGCACGCACACGAAGCAGCGGCGCCCCTGGAGGTACCGCCGCACACGGGTCCGCACCAGCGGACCGAACCGGAGGAACCCCGAGGGATGTCGGCCCCGGCCCTGGTCCCCGCCATCCAGGCCGCCCGAGCGGCCCTGGACGCCCAGGCCCAGGGCGCATCCCTCCTGGACCCCGCCTCCGGGGACACGGCGTCCCCGGTGCCCCCGGGCGACGACGCCCGTGACGACGCACGCCACGCCTTCGACGACGGCGAACGCGACGCCGTCTACCGCGCCATCCGCGAACGCAGGGACGTTGGTGCGGGCTTCCTCTCCGCACCGGTCCCCGCCGACGTCCTCACCCGCGTCCTGGAGGCGGCCCACCAGGCGCCGAGCGTGGGGCACACGCAGCCCTGGGACTTCCTGGTCATCGACGACCCGGACATCCGCGCGCGGGTGCGCGACCTGGCACTGGCCCAGCGCGACGCCCAGGGCGTCACCCGCCCCGGGACCCGCGACCGGGCCTTCTCCGGGCTCAAGGTCGAGGCGGTGCTGGAGAGCCCGATCAACGTCGCGGTCACCGTCGACCCCAGCCGCGGCCCGCACAGCCCCGGCCGGCACTCCAAGCCCGCCTCCTACTCGGCGGCGCTCGCGGTGGAGAACCTGTGGCTGGCCGCCGGCGCGGAGGGGCTCGGCGTCGGCTGGGTCGCCTTCACCGACGAGCGCGACGTGGCCCGCGTCCTCGAACTCCCCTCCCATCTCGAACTCGTCGCCTACCTCTGCGTCGGCTACGTCGAGGACCACCCCGGCGAGCCCGAGCCCGCTCCCGTGGGCTGGGCCGGCGGGCGCCCCCTGACCTGGGCCGTGCACCGCGACCGCTACGGCCGCCGGGGCCTGCCCGGCCAGGAGCCGACCACTCTGCTGGAGGAGACCATCACCGCCGTCGGAGCGCTCAACGCCCGTGCCGTGGAGGAGGCCCGGGACCGGCAGGACCGGATGACCAAGCCGAGGGGTTCCCTCGGCATCCTGGAGGACGTGTCGGTCCAGCTCGCCGGTCTGGCGGGGGAGTGCCCCCCACCGGTGCCCGAACCCGCCGCCGTGGCGGTGTTCGCCGGAGACCACGGCGTCTACGCGCAGGGGGTGACCTCCTGGCCGCAGGAGGTCACGGCGCAGATGGTGCGCAACTTCCTCGACGGCGGGGCCGTGGTCAACGCCTTCGCCCAGCAGGTGGGCGCTGAGGTGACCGTGGTCGACGTGGGAGTGGCCGGAGACCTCCCGAGCGGGACCGGCGTGCTGCCGCGCAAGGTGGCGCGCGGGACCGCTGACTTCACCCGGGGGCCGGCGATGACCCGCGACCAGGCGCTCCAGGCCCTGGAGGGCGGGATCGAGATCGCCCGGGACCTCGTGTCCGCGGGCAACCGCTGCCTGGTCACCGGGGACATGGGGATCGGGAACACGACCCCGGCCGCCGCCCTGGTCTGCGCCTACACCGGAGCCGACCCGGCCGCCGCGACCGGTCGGGGCACCGGTGTGGACGACGCCACCTACGAACGCAAGGTGGAGGCGGTCCGCCGGGCCCTCAAGGCCAACCCGGTGGACGAGAACGACCCGATCGGGACCCTGGCCGCCCTCGGCGGCCTGGAGCACGCCGCGCTCGCCGGGTTCGTCCTCGGCGGCGCGGCGCTGCGGGTGCCGGTGCTGTTGGACGGAGTGATCGCGGGTTCGGCCGCGCTCGCCGCCGCCGCCATCTCCCCCGACTCCCTGAGCGCCTGCTTCGCCGGGCACCGGTCCGCCGAGCCGGGGCACACCATCGCACTGGAGCACCTGGGCCTGACCCCGCTGGTCGACCTGGACATGCGCCTGGGTGAGGGCTCCGGCGCCCTTTTGGCGCTGCCGTTGCTCCAGGGCGCGGTACGGGCTCTGCGCGACGTCGCCACCTTCGACAGCGCGGGGGTCACCGCCGACCGGTGAACCGCCGACCGGGGGAGGGCCTCCGGTCGACCCGCGGACGGAAGAGGTCCCGCCCCCGGTCCGGGTGGCGGGGCCCTCCCGTGTCGGGGCCGTCCCTCCGCGAGGGCGATGCGGCACGCGTCACCCCGAGCGGAACCCACCCCTTTACCTCCGTGTGATGCGGCGTTGACAAGCTACGACGAAGCCAACACCGAACATCGCTGGCGGCGCGCCGGGCCCGCCCGCGCGCGCACCCCGCCGAGGGAGTCGGGGGCCGGTGCGGACGACCGAAGGGGTGCGATCCGTGACCTATCTCCTGGGCCTGCGCATGAGGGGCCGCGACGTCCTCGTCGTCGGGGGCGGGAGGGTGGCCCAGCGACGGGTGCCCGTCCTGCTGGAAGCGGGGGCCCGCGTCACCCTCGTCTCGCCCGAGGCGTCCGCCGCGCTGGAGGACCTCGCCGACGCGGGGCGCCTCACCTGGCTCCGACGCCCGTGGGAGCCGGGCGACGTCACCGGACCGGACGCCCCCGCCTACTGGCTGGTGCACGCCGCCACCAACGCACCGCGGACCAACGCGGCGGTCGCCGAGGAGGCCGAGGCGGCTCGAATCTGGTGCGTGCGCGCCGACGACCGCCACACGTCCTCGGCCTGGACCCCGGCCAGCGGCTCCGCGAACGGCGTCACCGTGGGCGTCGTCGCCTCGGGGGACCCCCGTCGCTCCGCCGGGCTGCGCGACGCCGTCGTCGACGGGCTCGCGGACGGCACCCTGGACGCCCGGCGCGGACGCGAACGCCTGCGCGGCGTCGCCCTCGTCGGTGGTGGCCCCGGCGACCCCGGCCTCATCACGGTGCGCGGACAGCAGCTCCTCTCCCAGGCCGACGTCGTGGTGGTGGACCGGCTGGCTCCCACCCCGCTGCTGGACCGCCTCCCCGCCGACGTCGAGATCGTGGACGCGTCGAAGATCCCCTACGGCCGCTCCATGACACAGGACGACATCAATTCCGTCCTCGTCGAGCGCGCCCGGGCGGGCAGGTTCGTGGTCCGGCTCAAGGGCGGCGACCCCTTCCTCTTCGGGCGGGGCGGCGAGGAGGCCGCGGCCTGCGCCGCCGCCGGGGTTCCCGTGATCGCCGTCCCCGGGGTGACCAGCGCCCTGGCCGCTCCCGCCAGCGCCGGCATCCCCGCCACCCACCGGGGGGTGGCACAGGACGTGCACGTGGTGTCGGCGCACGTGGCACCGGACGACGAACGCTCCACGGTGGACTGGGCCGGGCTGGCCCGGGCGGGCGGGACCGTGGTCGTCCTCATGGGCGTCCAGCGCATCGAGGCCGTCGCCGCCGCGCTCGTCGGGCACGGGCGCTCGCCGGACACGCCGGTGGCGGTGGTCCAGGAGGCCACTCTGCCGGGTCAGCGAACGGTGACGGGTACGCTGGCGGACATCGCCGCCTCGGTCCGATCGGCTCAAGTGCGGCCCCCCGCCGTGGTGATCATCGGAGAAGTGGTCAAAACTGCGCGGGATCTTGACATACTGCACACCGGTGCCCAGTTCGAGACCGATCGACTGGCAACCGGGCGCGATCTCCAGTGAGACCCCCGGTGGCGACGCGCGAGAGCCGCGCCGACGGGGAGAATCCCAGCTACCGATGAGGAGGGCATACCGATCATGACCCGGCCGTCGGCCGCACCGAACGCCCCGGGCGACGGTGCCTCGGACCGGTTCGGAACCGGACCGGACCCAACCTCCGCCCCGCCCGCCGCACCGGGCCCCGCCTCCGTGCCGCGAGCGGAGGGCCCCGACGGCGAACGCCGGGGACCGACCGTGCCCGTGCCCGTGCGGCCCGCCAAGCACCGCGCCCCCACCCACGAGGACGACCGCTTCGAACAGGTCCTGGAGACCCTGCGCACGCAGATCCGTGACCTGGAGTTCGCCGACGGCCTCGCCGGAGCCGAGGAGGGGCGCGTGCTCCAGGCCGACGTCCTGGCCCAGCTCTCCGACTACGTCCTGCCCCGAGTGCGCCGCCCCGACATCCCCCTGCTCATCGCCGTCGCCGGTTCGACCGGTGCGGGCAAGTCGACCCTGGTCAACAGTCTCGTCGGCGAGCAGGTCACCACCACCGGAGTGCGCAGGCCCACCACCAACAGCCCGGTGCTGGCCTGCAACCCCGCCGACGTGGACTGGTTCAGCGAGGCGTCGTTCATCCCGACCCTGCCCCGGGTGCGCCAGCAGGGCCTGGCCATGCCCGGCAAGGACGGCATGCTGGTGCTCGCCGCCACCGAGGCCATGCCCCCGGGCGTGGCCCTGCTCGACACCCCCGACGTCGACTCCGCCGTCGCCGCCCACCACGAGTTCGCCGCCAAGTTCCTGGACGCCGCCGACCTGTGGGTGTTCGTCACCACGTCCGGCCGGTACGCGGACGCGCGCGTGTGGGAGTTCCTCCAGGTGGCCCGGGACCGCGACACCTCGCTGGCGGTCGTGCTCTCCCGTGTGCCCCGCAAGGGGCGCCGCCAGCTCCTGGACCACTTCGGCGCGATGCTGGAGGCCAACGGACTGGGCGCCGCCGCGCGCTTCGCGATCCCCGAGACCGACCAGATCGAGGGGGAGCGCTTCACCTCCAACGTCGCCGACCACATCCGTGAGTACCTGGCGGACGTGGCCGGTGAGGCCGAGCAGCGCGACCGGGTGTCGCGGCGCACCTTCATCGGGGTCATCGACAGCTTCCGTACCCGCGTGCCCGAACTGGCCCGCCAGGTGGAGGCGCAGATCGAGACCGGCCGGTCGTTGGGCTCCGCCGTCGACGACGCCTACGCGGGCGCGGCCGACCGGATCGACACGGCTCTGGGCGACGGGTCCCTGCTGCGCGGTTCGCTCCTGGCCCGGTGGCAGGAGGTCGCGGCCAGCGGAGAGCTCGCCAAGAGCCTGCGCCTGCGCGGAAAGAAGGCGCGCAAGGGCCGACTCGAGCAGTCCGAGCGCGGTCAGCGGGTCGGCGCCCTGGAACGTGCCGTCCGCGACTCCCTGGAAGCCCTCGTGGTCTCCGTCAACGACCGGGCCTGGGAGCGCATCGAGGAGCAGTGGCGCGAGGTCCCCGGCGGCGGAGCCCTGGCGGACCGCGCCCTGGACCAGCCGGGTCGGGGCCTGCTCGCCAAGCAGGTCCGACACGAGATCACGGAGTGGCAGCGCGGTATCGCGGAGATGACCGCCGCCAACGGCGCCACCAAGCGGTCGGTGGCCCGTTTCGTCACCTTCGACCACGACATCGTCGCCCTGGTCCTGATCGTCGACCTGCTCGGCTACGAACGATCCCACTCCGGCGGCGGCGCCCACGTGGCCGACGCCTCCGGGCCGTCCCCGCAGCGCCTGCTCAAGGGGCTGTTCGGCGCCCAGTCGTTGCGCAGCATCGGCGGGTCGGCCCGGGAGGACCTGCGCCAGCGGGTCCTCGGGCTGCTCTCCCACGAGCGCGCGCCCTTCGACCACGCCCTGTCCAAGGCGGGCGTTCCGTCCGAGGACAGCGCCGTCCAGCTCTATCAGGCCACGTACAACCTTGAGATCGCACGATGACAACTCAGTGGGACCCCGCACACTCGGGGGACACCGGCACGGACCAGAACCGAGCCGAGGGTGAGGAGCGTGTGAGCGCGCCCGCCACACAGGGCACGGACGAGCACGGGTCCGCACCCCGGGGTTCCGCCGTCGGCGGGCCCTGGAACGACGGCTCCGCTCCGGCGCGAGAGCGGTCGGCGCGCGACGAGGAGCCCGCCCGCCAGCAGGGCGGACCCTGGCGCGGATACACGATGCCGGTACCCGAGCACCCCGAGCACGCGCAGGAGCGCGCGCGGGCGGCCGAGGAGACTTCCGCCTACGACCCGCCCGCCTACGACGGAATCACCGGATACCCGGACCCGTCCGGAGCGGGCGCGGCGCCCGGTGCCGCCCAGACGGCGGCCCCGGGCGGGTCGTCCGGCGGCGGGGAGGAGTCCACGGCGACCCGCCAGCGCAGGTTCGGCCGCCATTCGCGCACGGGCGCCCCGGCGGCCCCGGCCGAGGGGGAGGCGGGGACGGAGGTCTCCGAGCCCCGACGCCGCCAGGACGGTGCCGACCACGACGACCCCGACGGCCTGGCCGGCTGGGTGGGGAGCCTGACCGAGGCCGCGGACGACACCCGTATCGCCGGACGGCACACCGGTGCCTTCCCGGTGGTCACCGCGGAGACCGAGCGCTCCGAGGACCGGGGTGCGCGCACCCGTGGCGGTCGCGGGCGTGCGCGCGGTGACCGTGAGCACGGCGCGCACGGACGCGACGACGCCCGGTCGGACGACGTGCCCGAACGTGAGGACTCCGCGCCGCCCGGTGAGGACGAGACGGCGTCACGCCGCACGTCGCTCCCGGTTCCGGGCGCGGCGGGAACCGCGACCGCCACATGGGTCCCCGGACCGCAGGACGCGGAACCGGGCGAGGACGCCGAATGGTCCGCGTCGGAGAGCGGGCCCCGGACCGTGCCCGCCGATGACGTGGACCCCGGGTTCGACCTGCTCGGTGACGAGGGCGCCGCCCGCGCCGCCGGTGCCGTCGTCGGTTCGGAGGCGGCCCCGGAGCCCCTCGCGGAGGTCTCCACGGACCCGGACGAGCAGGAGGGGACGGGCGGGCAGGCGGTGGCCGACGACGACCCCGAGCCCCTGCCGCGCCGGGTTCCCGGCCCCTCGGCGGTCTCGGGCGCCTTCCGGGCGATCGGCGCCGACACCCTCGCGCCCGCGACGTCGGGCGCCTCCCCCGAGGAGGACGAGGAGTACCGGCCGACCAGCAGCGACCACTGGCAGCCCGCCAGTACCACCAGCCGCGCCGAACTCATCGAACGGCTGGACGCCCTGAGCACCCTCACCGAGCTCGGCCGGGACGACCTTCCCGAGACGGTTCTCGGCCAGGCCGGGCAGCTGCTCGACCACGCCGGGGCGCGCCTGCGCCTGTCCGGTGAACACACCGTCGTGGCGCTGGCCGGAGGCACCGGAAGCGGCAAGTCCTCGCTGTTCAACGCCCTGTGCGGGCTCGAACTCTCCCAGACCGGCGTCACCCGCCCCACCACCTCCAAGGCACACGCCTGTGTGTGGGGCCACGAGGGGGCCGACGCGCTCCTGAGCTGGCTGGGCGTGCCCACCCGCTACCGCCACTCGCGGACCGGGGTCCTGGACACCAGCAACTCCGAACTCACCGGGCTGGTCCTGCTCGACCTGCCCGACCACGACTCGGTCCGCAGCATGCACACGGCCGAGGCCGACCGCCTCATCGGCTCGGTCGATCTGCTGGTGTGGGTGCTCGACCCGCAGAAGTACGCGGACGCGGCCGTCCACCACCGCTACCTCGCCAAGATGGCCGGGCACGGCGCGGTCACCGTCGCGGTCCTCAACCAGGTCGACCGGGTCGCCCCGGACGAGCTGGAGGAGCTGCTCACCGACCTGCGCAACCTCCTGGAGACGGAGTCCGGGGTCCACCCGAGGGTGATCACGACCTCCACCGTCACCGGGCAGGGCATCCGCGACGTGCGCGAGTACCTGGGCGAGGCGGTCGCCGAGCGCCGGGCACTGGTCGACCGTCTGGTCGCGGACCTGGACCAGGTCATCGTGCCCTTCGAGGAGTTCTACGGTGAGGGCGAGGTGTCCGCGACGGTCTCCGCCGAGGTGCGGGCCCAGGTCCAGGAGGGCCTGAGCGGGGCCGCGGGGGTCGCGGCTGTCGCCGACGTCGTGGAGACCAACGACGTCCGGCGCGGCAAGCGCCGGGTCGGCTGGCCGGTGGCCCGGCGCGCGGCCCGGCTGCGCAAGGACCCGCTCGCCGTGGTGCAGCTGGACTTCCTGCGCCGGGACGAACCGGGTGTGGGCGGCCCGGTCGACGCGCAGGAGGCCGAACTGGAGACCGCCCTGGGCGAGGCGGCCGACCGGGTGTCCGAGGGGATGCCCGGCCCGTGGCGGCGCCGAATGCGCGCCGCGGCCCGGAGCGGTGTGTCCGAACTGCCCGCCGAGCTCGGTGAGGCGGTCGCCGGGGCCGTGGGCGACCCCGACCGCAGTCCGTCGTGGTGGCGCATGGCCAGGGCGGCGCAGTACGCGCTGCTCGCGCTGTCCGGAGCGGGAGCCGCCTGGGCGGTGGTGGCCCTGTCGAGCTGGCTCGGTGGTGGGATCACGGGGTTGCGGGTGTTCGACGACCCCGTCTTCATCCTCTACGCGGGCAGTGTGGTGGTCGCGGGGCTCCTGGTGGGTTGGCTCACCGGTGTGGGCTGCGGCAACCTCGTGGAGGTCGCAGCCGTCCAACGCCGCGAGGAGGTGGAGCGCGCGGCCCAGACACGGGTGCGGGAGATCGCCGGGACGCGGGTCGTGGCCCCGATGGAGGAGGAGCTGGCCCGCTACCGGGCCTTCCGGGCCGCCTACGAGGTGGCGCGGGTACAGGAGTGAGTTCGGCCCGCCCGGGTGGCCGGGCGGACGACGTGTGCGGGATCAGGGGCTGAGGCCCGGCACCCGCGCGTAACGGGGGCGGACGGTATGGACCGGCCGCCCCCTTCGTGTGTCCCGGAGGGACCTAGATCCAGTGAACGACCTTCTTGGACATGCGGTGCTCCTTCGGTTGGTATCGGGTGCCGGGTGCGGCCGAATCCTCGGGCGGCCGGCGTGGCGGGCGGCGACAGACGGGCCGATCGGCTTCTGGTCGCAACCGGAGGCCTCCGCTGGCGGCACGCCCCAGGTGGTGACGCTAGCCAACCACCCGAGAACGCAGCGTGACAACTAAGGTAGCCTCACTCTGCGAGTCGCATACAATCGGCGATTAAGTTATTACCCAAAGTAATGTAAAGTGAGGGAGGCGCATCTTCTCGTCGTCGACCAGGGAGAACGTGTGGCTTTCCCGGTGACCGAGTGGCATCGTCAGGGAACTCGGGGCGAGTCCGGTTCGTCGAAGGGAGAACCGTGAGGGGCGGTGAGCGCATCAGAGCCGGGTGTCGGGGTCCGGAGGGCGAAGGTGGCACAGGGAGGGAGGAGGGAGCGGTGAGCATCTCGGAGAAACCGGCGGCGACCGGGGGCACCCCCCTCGGGGAGCGTCGGACCTGGCCGGTCTTCCAACAGCCCCTGGGGCTGGTCGTGTACCTGTTCTTCCTGGTCTTCCTCGCGTTGTTCCTGTTCGGGGTGGCCGCCGCGCAGACGGTCCCCACCGTCGCCGACCTCTCGCTCCTGCTCGCCCTGGTGGTCTCCGCGGTGGTGTGCGTCGAGGCGATCCGCCGTATCGACCTTCCCGCCGGGATCACCCGCGACCTCCTGGGGGCCTGGTGGTTCCCCGCGATGCTCCTCCTGCCCCCGGTGTACTCGCTCCTCGTCCCCGTCCCCGTCTACCTCCTGCTCCAGCGCCGGATCAGACGCTCCCTGCCGCACCGGCGCGTGTTCAACGCCGCCGCCATCGGCGTGTCCGGCTTCCTCGCCTCGGTGGCCTGGCACGGGGCCCAGGAGGGTCTGGTCGCGGGGATCAGTGGGTCCCCCGACGCGCACAAGGCGCTGCTCTCCCTCGGCGGCGTGATGCTGGCGCTGGCCTGCTGCGCCGGGTTCACCGTCATGAACACGGTCCTGGTGTTCCTGGGAACCAGGCTCAGCGGCGGCTCGGACCACGTGCGCGGCATGTGGGACCGGGAGGCCTTCCTGGTGGACTCCGCCGAATTATGTGTCGGCGTCACGGTCGCCATCCTCGCCCAGTTGTCGATGTTCCTCCTGGTCATAGCGGTGCCGCCGGTCCTGCTGCTGCAACGGAGCCTGGTCTACCAGCAGTTGCAGACCGCCGCGCGGACCGACCCCAAGACCGGTTTGCTCAACGCGCCCACCTGGGAGCAGGAGGCCGCAGCCGAGATCAACCGGGCCCGTGCCACACGCGGACGGGCCGCGGTCCTCATCGTGGACATCGACCACTTCAAGCGGGTGAACGACAGCCACGGGCACCTCTTCGGCGACCAGGTCCTGCTCGGCGTCGCGACCACCATCGCCCAGCAGCTGCGCCAGTCCGACCTGCTCGGGCGCTTCGGCGGCGAGGAGTTCGTGGTCCTGCTCCCCGGCGCCGACACGGCCGAGGCCTGGCAGGCGGCGGAGCGGCTGCGCTCCCAGGTGGGGCGGATGGAGATCGCCGTGGACGACGTCCAGGTCTCCATCACCATCTCCATCGGGGTGGCCGTCGCCGGGGACCACGGCAACGACCTCGTCGAACTGCTGACAGCGGCCGACCTCGCGCTCTACCGGGCCAAGGAGACCGGCCGCGACCGCGTGTGCCTGCCCGCCGGACGAGCCGAGGTGAGCGGCCAGATCCCCGGCCCCCGGGAGGGGCAGGTCACCGACCCGGCCACCAGCCCGGGCGACCCGTCCTGACCCGCCGACACGGGGAGGGCCGCGAGGCCGGACCACGGCGCGGCGCGGTTGTCCACAGGCGCCGCCGGGCCGGTTGCGTCCGGGCCCGCGGTGACCGAACGTGGAAGCATGCCCGGTGAACAGCACACCCCCTCCCCAGGCCCCGACGACGACCCCGCCCGAGCCCCCCTGAGCCTGCGTACCCCCACCGACCTGCTCGCGGCCCTGCCCTACCTGGTGAACCAGCCACTGGACGACGCGGTGGTGGCACTGGTGCTGCGACAGGGGCGCGTCCGCGGGGTCCTGTACGGCGGGATCGACCACCTGGACCGCGTCCTGTCCCCCGAGCGCGGCGGCCGTGCGGCGGTGGACGCCGCGCTCGCCGAGGACGGCGGGGCGCTCCTGGTCGCGGCCTTCGGCCACTCGGCGCGGGTCACCCCGCACGTGCGCGCGCTCCTGCGGGAGTCCCGTGCCCGGGGTCTGCCCGTCCTGGAGGCGCTCCGTGCGTCCGGCGACCGCTACTGGTCCTACCTGTGTCGCGACACCGACTGCTGCCCCGCCGAGGGAACACGCTTCGACCCGCACACGTCCCCCGTTCCGGCCGAGGCGGTGGTGCGCGGACTGGTACCCGCCCGATCGGGGCCCTCCGAACGGGTGCGGTTCCTGGTGGGGCGCGCGGGGGAGGCCGCTCGGGCCGAGGTCGAACGGGAGGCGGCGGCCGAGGAGGGGGCTTCGCGCTCCCGCTCCCTGACGGACGACGGGCGCCGAGCCGAGGTGCTGGAGTACCTGGCGCGAGAGGTGCGGCGACGGGTCACCGACCCGGCGGCGCTCGCCCGGTTGGGCGTCCACCTCAGCCGGGTCCGGGTACGGGACGCGGTGTGGACCCGCATCACACCGGAGACCGCCCGGCACCACGTCCGGCTGTGGTCCCGCGTGGTCCGCCACGTTCCCGGGCGCCACCTCCCCGCGCCGGCCTCTCTGCTGGCCGTGGCCGCCTGGCAGCACGACGACCTCGGCCTGGCCCGGGCGGCCCTGGACGTGGCCCTGGCGGCCGATCCCGGTTACGTCATGGCGGTGCTCATGGACCGCGCCCTGCGCGCGGGCCTGCCCGCCGACCGCTGGCGGGGGTTCCTCGCCTCCCGGACGGAGGGGGAGGAACCGGCCGACCCCGACAGAACCGCCCCGGCCCGTGCCGGGGCCGCCTCGCGCGGGCCGCCGCCGTCCCGCGGACAGGCCCCTCCCGTGCGGGACGCCCCCGGCCCCGAACGCCCGCGATGGCGGGGGCACCGGCCGGGACGCCCTAGGCTTGGAGGCATGGCGGAGCACATCTACACCATGCAAAACGTGCGCAAGGCGCACGGCGACAAGGTCGTCCTTGACAACGTTTCGGGGTCGTTCCTGCCCGGAGCCAAGATCGGTGTCGTTGGCCCGAACGGTGCCGGTAAGTCGACGCTGCTGAAGATCATGGCCGGCATCGAGCAGCCGTCCAACGGTGAGGCGCGGCTCATGCCCGGGTTCACCGTGGGTCTGCTCGCCCAGGAACCGAAGCTCGACGAGAGCAAGACGGTCCTGGAGAACGTCGAGGACGGCGTCGCCGAGACCAAGTCGATGCTCAACCGCTTCAACGAGATCGCCGAGAAGATGGCGACGGACTACTCCGACGACCTTCTCGAAGAGATGGGCAAGCTCCAGGAACAGCTCGACCACCGCAACGCCTGGGACCTGGACAGCCAGTTGGCCCAGGCCATGGACGCCCTGCGCTGCCCGCCCGGTGACGCCTCCGTCACCCAGCTGTCCGGTGGCGAGAAGCGCCGTGTCGCGCTCTGCAAGCTCCTGCTGGAGGCCCCCGACCTCCTGCTGTTGGACGAGCCCACCAACCACCTGGACGCCGAGAGCGTGAACTGGTTGGAGCAGCACCTGTCGAAGTACGCGGGCACCATCATCGCGATCACTCACGACAGGTACTTCCTCGACCACGTGGCCACGTGGATTCTGGAGCTGGACCGCGGCCAGTTCTACCCCTACGAGGGCAACTACAGCACCTACCTGGAGACCAAGCAGACCCGTCTCAAGGTCGAGGGGCAAAAGGACGCCAAGAAGGCCAAGCGCCTCAAGGACGAGTTGGAGTGGGTCCGCTCCAACGCCAAGGCCCGCCAGACCAAGAGCAAGTCGCGCCTGGCCCGCTACGAGGAGATGGCGGCCGAGGCGGACAAGACCCGCAAGCTGGACTTCGAGGAGATCCAGATCCCGCCGGGTCCGCGTCTGGGTAACACGGTGGTCGAGGTCAAGAACCTCACCAAGGGCTTCGACGACCGGGTCCTCATCGAGGACCTCAGCTTCTCGCTGCCGCCCAACGGCATCGTCGGCATCATCGGCCCCAACGGTGTCGGTAAGACGACCCTGTTCAAGATGATCGTCGGCGAGGAGACCCCCGACGAGGGCAAGATCACCGTGGGCGACACGGTCGACATCTCCTACGTCGACCAGTATCGGGGCCGGATCGACGACTCCAAGAACGTCTGGGAGACCATCTCGGACGGTGAGACCTTCATCGAGGTCGGCAAGGTCGAGATCCCCAGCCGCGCCTACGTCGCCGCCTTCGGTTTCAAGGGCTCCGACCAGCAGAAGTCCGCCGGTGTGCTCTCCGGTGGCGAGCGCAACCGGGTCAACCTGGCGCTCACCCTCAAGCAGGGCGGCAACCTGCTGCTCCTGGACGAGCCCACCAACGACCTGGACGTGGAGACCCTCGGTTCGCTGGAGAACGCCATCCTGGACTTCCCGGGCTGCGCCGTGATCACCTCCCACGACCGCTGGTTCCTGGACCGCGTCGCGACCCACATCCTGGCCTGGGAGGGCGGCTCTTCCTGGTTCTGGTTCGAGGGCAACTTCGAGTCCTACGAGAGGAACAAGATCGAGCGCCTCGGCCCGGAGGCCGCGCGCCCGCACGCGGTCACCCACCGCAAGCTCACCCGCGACTAGTCGCGGGACGAACGTCGGGCCCCGTCGACCGGAGACCTCCGGGCGGCGGGGCCCTCGCGCGTACCGGTGTCCCGGCCCCGGAGGCGCCGACTCCGGTCGTGCGCGAGCCCCTCCGTCCGCCGGTGCGGGGCGCGGACCCTCGCCTCCCGGATCGGCCAGGGGAGGGGGCCCGGGCGTGGCATACCCTGGGGGCGATGACTTCCGCGCGTGATGACCACCAGAGCGCGGGCGAACAGCCCGCCCAAATGACGTTCTACGAGGCCGTGGGCGGTGAGGAGACCTTCACCCGCCTGGTCCGCCGTTTCTACGAGGGCGTCGCCGACGACCCCGTGCTGCGGCCCATGTACCCGGAGGAGGACCTGGGACCCGCCGAGGAGCGGCTGCGCCTGTTCCTCGTCCAGTACTGGGGAGGCCCCCGCACCTACAACGAGCAGCGCGGCCATCCGCGCCTGCGTATGCGCCACGTGCCGTTCCGGATCGGTGCGGCCGAGCGGGACCTGTGGCTCCGGCACATGCGTGACGCCGTGGACTCCCTGGACCTGCCCGAGGTCCTGGAGCGCCAGCTCTGGGAGTACATGGTGATGGCCGCGCACAGCATGGTGAACGTGGCCGAGGAGGCCACGCCTCCGGCGGTGGCCGAGCCGACCTCGCTGCGCGTGGGCGGCGACGGCCGGGTGCGGCGGGACGAGGGGGCGGGCGACGATGACGACGGCGAGGCCGTCACCATCTCCCTGAAGCGGTGACCTCCCCGCTCAGGCGAACCTGTGCAGGAGCGCGCGCTCGGCGTCGTTGAGGCGCCGGGCGCTCTGCGTCGCCACGTCGAAGCCGACCAGGACGGTCTTCGCGCGCAGGTACACGCGGTCGTCGTCGCGGATCTCGTAGTCCATGGTGAAGCTGGCGTTGCGCACCCCGGACACCCACAGCTCCACCCGCACCGGTTCGACCCGGGGCAGCAGGGGAGCGACGTAGTCGGCCTCCTGCCGGGCCACCACCGTGGCGCCGAACGCGTCGGGGTCGTCCCCGCCCGCCCCGAAGTGCAAGAACCCGACCCGGGCGTCTTCCAGGTAGGTCAGCATGCGGACGTTGTTCACGTGCTGCTGCGGGTCGAGGTCGGCGTAGCGCACCTGTGCCAGGTGAACGTACCGCCGGGGCCCGGTGGCCGCCGTGCTCTCGGCCTCGGTCTGTGTCACGTCCTGCGTCCTCTCCGCGGGGTGGGCGCGCCCCGCACCGTGTGGTGCGCGGCACGCCCGGGTTTCGACGATTGTCCCAAACACCACCTGGGAGAACACCGGCGCGGGAGGCCGTCCTCCTGTGTCGTTGATCTCCCCCGGGCGGTGGTCAGGGGGTCGACAGCCCCAGGTGGTGGGCGAGGAAGGCGAGCTGGTCGGCGGTGAGGGCCGCGCTGCGGCTCACCGACCGGGAGCTGTGCCCCACCTCGGCCTCGCGGCGCACCAGGACCGGCTTCTCCCCGATCGGAGCCGAGGTGGCCCACTGCATCTGGGCGCACAGCTTGCGGGCGTGCAGCGGGTCGACCCGGGTGTCGTTGTCGAACACCGTGAACAGGGTGGCCGGGTACCGGGTGCCCTCACGCACGTTGTGGTAGGGCGAGTAGCCCAGCAGCCAGCCCAGCTGTTCGGGGTCCTCGGCGCTGCCGTACTCCACGTTCCACAGCTGACCGAGGCCGAAGCGCTCGTAGCGCACCATGTCGAGGAGCGGGGCCGAACAGACGGCGGCCGAGAACAGGTCCGGGCGCTGGGTGACCATCGTGCCCACCAACAGCCCGCCGTTGCTGCCGCCCATGACGGCGAGCCGCTCCGGAGTGGTGGTCCCGGTGCTGATCAGGTGTTCGGCGGCCGCGGCGCAGTCGTCGAACACGTTCTGCTTGTTGGCGAGCATGCCGCCCCGGTGCCACGCCTCGCCCTCCTCCAGGCCGCCGCGCAGGTTGGCGACGGCGTAGACGCCCCCGGCGCGCACCCACGCCAGGATCGCGGCGGAGTACCCCGGGGTGAGGGAGATCTGGAAGCCGCCGTACCCGTAGAGGATGGTCGGCCTGGGACCGTCGGCGGCCCCGGCGGGGGAGACCACCAGCATGCGGACCGTGGTGCCGTCCTTGGACGTGAAGGCGACCTGCTCGGTGCGGACCTCGGGCAGGTCGATCTCGCCCGGAGGGCTGGCCGCGAGCGTCACCTCCTTGCTGCGGGCGTCGTAGTGGTACACGGACGAGGGACGCGTGTTGTCGGTGTAGCCGAACCACGCCTCGTGCCCGCCCTCGGGGCGGGTGCTCAGCCCGGCGAGGCTGCCCAGTCCCGGCATGGGCAGGGCGCCGAGCCGCTCCCCGGTGGCGGGGTCGTGCCGGGTGACCTCGCTGACGGCGTGGCGGCTCCACACGGCCAGGAGCTCGGGGGTCCCGTGCCCGTCCCAGCCCACCAGGGAGTGGCCCTCCAGGACGGCCTCGGGGTCCTCGGGGATCAGCGTGGTCCAGTTCTCGTACCCGGGCGCCGCCGGGTCGGCGACGCACAGGCGCCCGCGCGGGGCCTCGCGGTCGGTGAACAGGTACAGGCGGCCGTCCCGGCCCACCTGCGGGTGCAGGTCGGAGTCCACGCCCTCCTGGACGGTGACCAGGCGGGGGCTCTCCAGCGGTCCCTCCGTCAGGTCGGCCACCCAGGCGTTGGTGGCCGACGAGGTGCCCCTGACGGAGGTCAGTACGAGCCAGCGACCGTCCCGGCTGACGTCGACCCCGAAGTACTCGGTCTTGTCCCGGTCCTCGCCGAAGACGAGCGCGTCCCGCTCCTCGGAGGTGCCCAGCCGGTGCAGGTAGACGCGACGGTGGTAGGAGGTCTCGTCCTCGGGTACCTCTTCGGGGGGCAGACGCCGCACGTAGTAGAAGGCGGAGGCGTCCGGGAGCCAGGCGACCGGACTGTACCGGGTGCGGTCGATGGGGCCGTCGACGAGCGCGCCGGAGTCGATGTCGATCACGCGCAGCGACGACTCCTCCTTGCCGCCCTCGGAGAGCTGGTAGGCGAGGAGGCGGCCGTCGGGGGAGGGGCGCCAGGCGTCGAGCGTCGTCAGCCCCGAGGGGTCGAGGGCGCCGGGGTCGATCAGGGCGCGTTCGGGGCCGTCACCGTCCCTGACGTGCAGAACGGCGTGTTCCTGGCCGGGCTCGCGCCGGGTGACGAAGCGCCGGTCGCCGCGCCATA
Source organism: Nocardiopsis sp. NPDC007018 (assembly GCF_040635075.1). Classification (NCBI taxonomy): domain Bacteria; kingdom Bacillati; phylum Actinomycetota; class Actinomycetes; order Streptosporangiales; family Nocardiopsidaceae; genus Nocardiopsis; species Nocardiopsis sp. NPDC007018. Next base: position 36,221 of record NZ_JBEYHA010000029.1, on the reverse strand, counting down.
CCGGGGTTCCGACGTGGCCGGCCCCCATGAGGGAGCGCACCTGGTCGGCGAACCAGTCGTGGGTCACGTAGTCGGCCGACAGCTTCTCGTACAGCTCGTCCTGGGCGTCGGACCACGCCTTGGTGTCCGTGGAGTCGGCGTCCTCCAGCCAGCGGTAGGGGTCGCGGACGGAGTGTCCGTGGAGGGTCTCGTTGATGTCCAGCCGTGTGGCCGGGGGATAGCGGAGTTCGCGCATACTTCGCACCCTATCCACCGGTATCTCACTGTGTGTGTTCGGCGCGGCGGGGGGATCGAACGGGGGCGACCGGACGCACAATGGGTTCCGGAAAGCGACAACGCGCGTTTTCTGGGCGGGCCGCCGTAAATTGGGGTGGCGCCGGAGCGGTCCGAACCAGCAAACTGAATGCGGGACGCAACTCGGCGGGAACCACCGGGAGGTCCGTGTGGCAAGGCGTACGGAGACACCGATCCTCGGGTCGGTGCACAGGGAGGTCACCTGGCTGGCTGATCGGCTGGCCGGGGAAGAGACACGGCGGTCGCTCGCGGCCGTCGGGGTGACGCGATGAGCGCCCGACGCAGCCGGGAGGGTGGTCCAGGCGCCGCCCGCCGCCACGTGCTGCTACTCAACGCCAGCTTCGAACCACTGACGACACTGCCCCTGCGCAGAGCGATACTGCTCGTTCTGCGGGAGAAGGCGGAGGTCGTGCACGACGACGGGGCGGGGGCGGTGCTGCACTCCGCGACGCGCTCCTACGACGTGCCGTCGGTGATCAGGCTTCGGCGCTACATCAGCGTCCCCTACAGCCGCAGGGTGCCCCTCACCCGGGTCGCGTTGATGCGGCGGGACCGGCACATCTGCGGCTACTGCGGGAAGAAGGCGGAGACGATCGACCACGTCATCCCCCGAAGCCGTGGCGGCGCGCACGTGTGGGAGAACGTGGTGGCGGCCTGCAAGCCGTGCAACCACCGGAAGGCGGACAAGTTCCTGGACGAGATCGGCTGGGAGCTGCACATCACCCCGAAGGTGCCGAAGGGCCCCCACTGGCGGTTGATCAACGGTGACCTGCACGGTGATCCCCAGTGGGAACCGTACATGGCACACCTGGCCGCCTAGGAGGCAGCAGGGTCGGAAGTTCCGGGCGTCCCACCCGGCCCAGACAGCGCCCCCGGACGGAGCCGTGACCCGCGGCCCGCCCGGGGGCGTCCCCGCGCGCGGGCCCGCCCGGGGCTGGAGCCGGAGCCCCGTCGCGGCCTATCCTGGACCCATGCCCCGATACGACTTCCGCTGCCGCGAGTGCGGCGACACCTTCGAACTCTCCCGTCCCATGGCGGAGTCCGACACCCCCGCCGACTGCCCCGAGGGGCACGGCGACACCGTGCGCCTGCTGTCCACCGTGGCCGTGGGCGGACGCGCCGCCGCCCCCGCCTCCTCCGGTGGCGGAGGCTGTTGCGGGGGCGGCTGCTGCGGCTGAGTTGCCGGTCTTACCCCTCGATCTGGCTGACGTCGCGCGCGGCGCCCGTGGAGGCCGAGGTGGCCATCGCGGCGTAGGCGCGCAGCGCGGCGGTCACGGGGCGTTCGCGGTCGCGCGGCCGGAACCGCCCCAGCTCCTTGAGCAGGCGTTCCCGGCGGGCGTTCAGCTCCTCTTCGGCGACCTCCAGCACCAGGCCCCGGTGGGGGATGTCGATGCTGATGGTGTCGCCGTCCTCGACCAGGGCGATGTCGCCGCCTGCCGCGGCCTCGGGCGAGGCGTGGCCGATGGACAGCCCCGAGGTGCCGCCGGAGAAGCGGCCGTCGGTGATGAGCGCGCAGGCCTTGCCCAGGCCCCGGCCCTTGAGGAAGCTGGTCGGGTAGAGCATCTCCTGCATCCCGGGACCGCCCCGGGGGCCCTCGTAGCGGATGACGACCACGTCACCGGGTTCGACCCGCTTGTTGAGGATGCCGTCCACGGCGTCGTCCTGCGACTCGAAGACCCGGGCGGGCCCGGAGAAGGTCCACAGCTCCTCCTCCACACCGGCGGTCTTGACGATCGCGCCGTCGGGGGCGAGGTTGCCGAACAGCACGGCCAGGCCGCCGTCCTTGGTGTAGGCGTGCTCGACGGAGCGGACACAGCCGTTCTCGCGGTCGGTGTCCAGGGTGTCCCAGCGGACGCTCTGCGAGTAGGCCTTCGTCGTGCGCACGCCTCCCGGGGCCGCGTGGAAGAGCTCGACGGCCTCGGGCAGCGCCGTGCCGGAGGCGATGTCCCAGTCGGCGAGCAGCTCGCCCACGGTCCTGCCGTGCACGGTGGGCAGCGAGGTGTCGAGCAGGCCGCCCCGGGCCAGTTCGCCCAGGATGGCGGGGATGCCGCCCGCCCGGTGGACGTCCTCGATGTGGTACTTCTCCGTGTTCGGAGCCACCTTGCACAGGCACGGGACGCGGCGGGAGACGGCGTCGATCTCGGGCAGCCCGAAGTCGACGCCCGCCTCGGTGGCGGTGGCGAGCAGGTGCAGGATCGTGTTGGTCGACCCGCCCATGGCCACGTCCAGGGCCATGGCGTTGCCGAAGGCGGCGGGGGTGGCGATGGACAGCGGCAGCACCGAGGCGTCGTCGTCGCGGTAGTAGCGCTGTGCGGCCTCCACGACCAGGCGCCCGGCGTCCTCGTAGAGGGCCTTGCGGGCGGTGTGGGTGGCCAGGACGGTGCCGTTGCCGGGCAGGGCCAGCCCCAGGGCCTCGGTGAGGCAGTTCATGGAGTTGGCGGTGAACATGCCGGAGCAGGAGCCGCAGGTGGGGCAGGCGTTCTCCTCCATCTCGTCCAGCTCGGCCTGCGAGACGCTCTCGTCCGCCGCCGCGATCATGGGGTTGATCAGGTCGAGCTTGCGGACGGTGGTGGCGGTGCCGTCGACCACCGTGACCTTCCCGGCCTCCATGGGGCCGCCGGAGACGAACACGGTGGGGATGTTCAGGCGCATCGCCGCGAGCAGCATGCCCGGGGTGATCTTGTCGCAGTTGGACACGCACACCAGGGCGTCGGCGCAGTGGGCGTTGACCATGTACTCGACGGAGTCGGCGATCAGTTCGCGGCTGGGCAGCGAGTAGAGCATGCCGCCGTGTCCCATCGCGATGCCGTCGTCGACGGCGATGGAGTTGAACTCGCGCGGCACGCCGCCCGCCTGGCGGATGGCGTTCGCGACGACCTCGGCGACCTCGCGCAGGTGCACGTGTCCGGGCACGAACTCCGTGAAACTGTTGGCCACGGCCACGATGGGCTTGCCGAAGTCCTCGCGCTCCACGCCGGTGGCGCGCATGAGGGCGCGGGCACCTGCCATGTTCCTGCCGTGGGTGACCGTGCGTGAGCGTAGGGCTGGCATGGGGTGGACTCCCATCGTCGCGGGTGTTTCCCCACGATGGTAGTCCCCTCCGGGGGTAGCTTCGGTCTCGCCGGGGGAGACGAGCGTTCCGAATGGTGAGATGAGCCGAGGTGGGCGGCGGGGCGCCGGGCGTGCGCGCGGTGCGTCGGAGTCCCGGCCGGACGTGCGAGAGGCCCGGAGGGCGCGGCGGAGCGGCCGGTTCCGGGCCTCGGAGCGGGCGAGGGGGAGGAGGTCAGTAACGTGGCGGCAGGGCCTTCTTCGCGGCCTGGTAGATCTCCTCGATCTCGGTCTCGCTCAGGCGGTCCCGGCCACTGCGCAGCCACTTGCGGACCTTGGTGCCGGTGATGATGTCCACGCCCCGCAGCCGGTGGCTGTCCCAGGGCATGCCCGGACCGTAGATGGCCAGGGAGGCGCGCACCGAGATGTCGCGGCCGAGCTCCTTGCTGATCAGCTCCTCCGCGCGCTTGGCCTCCTCCAGGGCCTCGTCGATGCGTTCGTTCTTGCTGAACCGTCCGTGGTAGAGCTTCTCCAGCTTGTTGCGCAGCGGGAGGCGCTTGTCCCAGGACTCCGAGTCGATGGCGAAGGCTCCGCGCCGACCCACGATGAAGTGGTCGATCTGACCGTTGCCGCCGGGTACGGCGCGTGCGTGGAGGACGCGGTAGCCGAGCTGCTTCATGAGTTTGAGCTGGACCTCCGTGCGGCGCTGGGCGGCGGAGGGCTTGCGCCACCGGGGGATCTCCGACTCACGGCGTGCGCTCCACACCATGACGGAGACCAGGACGCCGAGGCCGATGGTGACGCCGACCCTCCAGTCCCCGGTGAGCATGCCGAAGCCGCCCGCGACCGCTCCGGCCGGGACGCTCCGTATGATCCAGCGACGGACGGCGTCGTTCGACTTCAGGGCCCCGTAGAGGGCCTTGGTGCTGGCCGCGCCGCCTTCCTTGCGCTGGTTGGGGAAGAAGAGGGTTTCGGGCCGTTCGGGCTCCGACCCGCCGGAGGTTGAGCTACGACCGTTCACTCTGGTTGCCGATTCCACGACGGACAGGTTAGTTCCATCCATATCCGAGTCCTAGTGCATGACTTCTCACAGTTTTCTTCCCTGGTGTTCGGGTGCCCAAGCGTGTCCGGGGCGGCTGAACGGGGAAGGATTGCCCTTTCGCCATCTCTCTAGAGAAGTGCCGTCCCCGGCGTGGTGCCCGTTGCCCTACCCGGTTAACCTCGGGTGGCATGACCAGAATCCATGAACTTCCCGCGTACCGGATCGCGGCGTTGGTCCGCAGTCGTGAACTGTCACCTGTTGAGATCGCTGAGCACTTTCTGGATCGTATTCGGAGGTTGGACGACCGATACGGTGCCTACGTTACGGTTACCGAAGAATTGGCTTTGGATCAGGCCCGAAACGCGGAGAAACGGGTCGTGAACGACACGCCGGACGACCTTCCACCGCTCCTCGGGGTCCCCGTGCCGATCAAGGACCTCGACACCGTCGCCGGGGTACGTGTCACGTTCGGCTCACGCGTGTACTCCGACCACGTGGCCCCCCGGGACTCGGCGATGGTCTCCCGGCTGCGCGACGCCGGCGCCGTGTTCCTCGGGAAGACCAACACTCCTGAGTTCGGGTCCACCTGCCACACCGAGAACGGCGTCGCCCCGCCCAGCCGCAACCCCTGGGACACTGATCTCTCCCCGGGCGGTTCCAGCGGGGGCGCGGCCGCCGCCGTGGCCGCAGGGCTCGCGCCGGTCGCCCAGGCCAGCGACGGCGGCGGCTCCGTCCGCATCCCCGCCAGCGTCTGCGGCCTGTTCGGGCTCAAGCCCACCCGGGGCCGGATCTCCCTCGGCCCGGACCGGGCCGACTTCCACGGGCTGTCGACGGCGGGGCCGATCACCCGTTCCGTCCTGGACGCCGCGCTGATGCTGGACGCCATGGAGTGCCACCTGCCCGGGGACCTCCACACCGCCCCTCCGCCCCCCGGCGGCGGGACCTTCGTGGACCACGCCCGGCGCGAACCGGGCAGGTTGCGCGTCGCCCGTTACCGCGACACCGGGGCCACCGGTATCGGAGTCCACCCCGACGTGGTCGCCGCGCACGAGGACACCACCCGGCTGCTCCTGGAACTCGGGCACGAGGTCGAGGAGATCGACAACCCCGGTGAGACCGTCTTCGGGGGCTCCTACTTGGAGGACTTCCAGTACCTGTGGGCCGCGATCGCCTCGGCCTCGCCCGTCGACCCGGCACGCGAGAACGAGCTCACTCCGATCAACCGCTGGCTGCGCGAACGTGCCCGCCGGACCACCGTGCCCGAGCTGATGGCGGCCACCGCCCGCCTCCAGCACGGCACACGGGCCCTGCTCGCGGCCACGTCCGGCTTCGACGCCGTCCTGAGCCCCACGCTGGCCCGGCCGGCGGTGCCGATCGGGCACTTCACCTCGGGCGGGCCCGAGGAGGAGTTCCGGCTCATGACCGAGTTCACGCCGTTCACGTCGCTCTACAACGTGACCGGTCAGCCCTCGGTGAGCGTCCCGCTGCACTGGTCGTCGGAGGGACTGCCGATCGGTTCCATGCTCACGGGGCGGATGGGGGGAGAGGGGACCCTGCTGTCCCTGTCGGCCCAGCTGGAGCGGGCACGCCCGTGGGCGCACCGGGTCCCCCCGGGATGGACGGACTGACCTGCTCCCGGGCGGCGCTGCCCGGGGCCGGGGCCGAGGCTCCCGCGGCCCCGGAGAACCGTCCCAGGAAGAGGCTCAGCACGGCGGACAGCAGGACCATGACGGTGGCGCCCAGCGCCCCGCCCGCGATGCCGACGGAGTCCACCAGCGCACCGGTCAGCGGTCCCGCCAACGCGGCGCCGACGCTCATGGCGGTGGCCATCCAGCCGAAGGCCTCCGCTCTGCGGTGGGCGGGGGCGGTGTCGCCCAGGCGGCCCATCACGGCGGCCAGGGTGGGGGCCAGCGCCAGTCCCGACACGAAGAGCAGCGGGGTGAGCAGCAGAGGGGTCGGAAGGTGGCTGACCGGGGGCATGAAGGGGATCAGCACCGCGATGCCCAGGGCGGCGGCGAAGGCGCGCAGTGACAGCCGCGGCCTGCCCCGCAGCGACCCGGCCACCGCGCCGCCCACCAGGGAGCCCAGCGCCCACACCGAGGCCAGCACCATGACGTAGTGGGGAGCGCCCAGCTCGTTGGCCCAGGCCACGATCACCAGGTCCATGCCGACCACGCCGGAGACGATCATCCCGCACATGGCGAACAGCAGGAAGAGGGCCGGGAGCAGGAGCAGGCTGCGGTCGGCCCGGCCGGAGCGGCGGCCGCCCGTACCGTCCCCGTCGGCCTCCGCCGGGCGCTCGGCCGGTCCGGTGACCCCCGCGCGGCGCAGTGAGAGTGCGAACCCCACCGCTCCAAGCAACCCCAGAACCCCCAGGAGCAGCAGGGCCCAGCGGGGGCCGGCCATCGCCACGACACCGGCGGTGAGGATGGGCGAGAAGACGAACACCAACTCCTGGGTGGTGGCCTCGGCCGCGTAGATCGCCTGCCGTTCGGGACCCGTCGTCAGGCGCGGCCACAGGGCGCGCACGATCTGGTTGGCCGGGGTACCGAACAACCCGGTGCCCAGGGCCAGCGGCAGGGAGACCCACCACAGCGAGGCGGGCAGCAGCGCCAGGGTCGTCAATCCGACCGTGAACACCACCCCGCACACGAGCACCAGACGGTCGCTGTGGCCGCGGTCGGCCATGCGCCCGCGCAACGGTCCCACCAGTGCCATGCCCAGGGTGAACGCGCCCGCCACCAGCCCCGCCAGGGTGTACGAGCCCGTCCATCCCTGAACCAGGAACGTCACCCCGATCATCAGCCCCGGCGTGTAGAACCTGGCCGCGAGGGACCAGGACAGCAGGGACAGGACGTGGGGCACGGCGAACAGCCGTCGGTAGTTGGCGAGCACGTGTTCGATTATGCAGCTCCCACCGGGTCTTCCGCCACGGGATTGCGGCCCGGTCCACGCACGCGCGGGGGCGGCTGAGAGGGGCGCCGCGCGGACCCGGAAGGGCGCCGCGCGGGCGACCCGCGTACGCGTTCTGACCCCACACCGTGGCGTCCTCCCGTGTACGCGCGCTCCCGTGGGGCATGATCGGTGTCTGTGAGGGACGTTGAGCTGACCCGGCTGGCCGGGCGCCACGGGATCGCGACCGCGTACGAGGACTGGCGGGGCCGACGGGTGTCCGTCGGTCCGGACACGATCCGCCATGTCCTGACGGCCCTGGGGGTGGACCCGGCCGACCCCGGCCCGGACCCCGGGCGCGGTCTCCTGCCGCCCGCCGTGGTGGTGCGCGAGGGCAAGGCACCCGACCTGGCGCTGCCCGAGGGCGCACGCTGTTCGGTGGAGACGGCGGACGGCGCACTGCTGCCGTTCGATCCCGGGCTGCCCCTGGGCGCGCACACCCTGAGGGTGACCGACCAGGGGGTCGAGCACGACTCCCCGATCCTGGTCGTCCCCGACCGGATCGACCCCACCGCCCTGCGTGAGCACCGCCGCCTGTGGGGGCTCATGGCCCAGGTCTACAGCGTGCGCTCGCGAGCCTCCTGGGGAACCGGCGACCTGCGCGACCTCTCCGAGCTCGCCGAGTGGAGCGCCCGGGACCTGGGCGCCGACTTCACCCTGATCAACCCGGTGCACGCGAGCGGGCCCGCGACACCGCTCGAACCCTCCCCGTACCTGCCGGTCAGCCGCCGCTACTCCAGCCCCCTGTACATCCGGGTGGAGGACGTCCCCGAGTACGCGCGGCTCGACCCCTCCCAGCGTGAGGGCATCCAGCGCCTGGCCCGGCCGTTGCGCGAGCGCGGCCGCACCGCCGACCTCCTGGACCGCGACGCCGTCTGGGAGGCCAAGCGCGCCGCCCTGGAGATCCTCTTCCAGGTGTCGCGCGCACCGGGCCGGGAGGAGGCCCTGCGCCACTACCTCGAACGCGAGGGCCAGCCCCTGGTGGAGTTCGCGACGTGGTCGGCCCTGGCGGAGGAGCACGGCCCCGACCACCGTGCCTGGCCCCCGGAACTGCGCGACGTGGGCTCGCTCGCGGTCGGACGGCGCGCCCTGGACCTGTGGCCGCGCGTGGAGTTCCACCGCTGGCTCCAGTGGGTCCTGGACGAACAGCTCGCCCGTGCCCAGGACGGCGCCCTCGACAGCGGCATGGCCCTGGGGATCGTGCACGACCTCGCCATCGGCGTGCGCGCGGGCGGCGCCGACGCCTGGATGTACGGCGACGCCCTCGTGCCCGGGCTGCACGCGGGTGCCCCGCCGGACGAGTTCAACCGGCGGGGCCAGGACTGGGGACAGCCGCCCTGGAACCCGAACCGCCTGGCCGAACTGGGCTACGGGCCGTTCCGGCAGATCGTCTCGCAGGCGCTGCGGCACGCGGGCGGCCTGCGGATGGATCACGTCATGGGCCTGTTCCGCCTCTGGTGCGTGCCCGAGGGGGCCTCTCCCGACCAGGGCACCTACCTGCGCTACGACCACGAGGGCATGGTCGGTGCGCTGCTCCTGGAGGCGCGCCGCGCCGACGCGGTGGTCGTCGGCGAGGATCTGGGCACCGTCGAACCGTGGGTGCGCGACCACCTCGCCGACCGCGGTGTGCTCGGCACCTCCGTCCTGTGGTTCGAGAACGACGGGGACGGGGAGCCGCTCACCCCCGACGGGTGGCGGCGGGACTGCCTGGCCACCGTGGCCACGCACGACCTGCCGCCGGTCTCCTCCTACCTGTCCGCCGAGCACGTGGAGCTGCGCGCCCGCCTCGGACTGCTGGACCGGCCGGTGGCCGAGGAGCGGGCGGCCTCCGAGGCGCGGGTGGCCCAGTGGTGCGCGCTCCTGGTGTACCTGGGGTTGTTGGAGGAGGACGCCGACCCGGTCGGCGACCCCGCGTCCGTGGTCGCGGCGATGCACGCCTACCTGGCGGCCACCCCGTCGCGGATGCTGGGCGTCGCGCTCACCGACCTGGTGGGGGAGCGCCGCATGCAGAACCAGCCGGGCACCAGCACCGAGTACCCGAACTGGCGGATACCGCTCACCAGCGGCGAGGGCGAACCGGTCCTGGTGGACGAACTGCTCGCCGACCCCCGGATGGTCGCCCGCGTACGCAGGGCGCTGGGGCCCCTGGGCCACCGGGGACACGGTCTGTAGCCGCAGACGGACCGGGTCCGCACACGGGACGGCCCCCGGGCGCACACGCGCACGGGGGCCGTCCCGCTCGTCACGGTGGTGCCGGTCAGCCTTCCTCACCGGCGGCGGCGTCCCTGGCGCGGGCGCGCAGGGCGCGCTCCACACCGGCCCGCCCCTCGATCAGCAGGCGGTACAGCGCCGGAGCGGGGGAGTGCTCCGCGATGTAGGCGTCGGTGCGCTCCAGGGTCGCCTCCTCCACGAGCTGGCTCGGGTAGACCACCTCGGCGAAGGTCTGCGCGAACTCACCCGTCCACTTCTCCCAGGCCGGGGCCAGCTGGGCGAAGTACCGCTCCAGGTAGGGGCGGTACAGCTCCGCCTGACGCGGCTCAGTGAAGCCCAGAAGGGTGGCGCGGAACTCGGCGTTGGCCAGCTCCCCGCCGACGATCCGCTCCCACGCGGTCTCCTTGGCCTCGGCCGTGGGGATCGCCGCCCGGGCGCCCGCGGCGTTGCGCTGCCCGGCGGCCGTCGGGTCGGCCTCCAGCTCGGCGGCGATCTCGGCCTCTCCCGCCTCACCGGCGGCGACCAGGCGGCGCAGCAGGGTCCAGCGCAGGTCCGTGTCGACCTCCAGGCCCTCCACGGTGATCGCGCCGTCCAGCAACCCGCGCAGCAGGGACAGGTGGGCGTCGGTCACGGCGGCGTCGGCCAGGGCGTTGACGTAGGCCAGCTGGAGGTCGCCGCCGGGCTCGGCGGACGACAGAAGCTCGCTCAGCCGGTCGGCCAGCCGGGCGAAACCGGTCGGGCGCCACTCCGGGTCGGCGTAGTTGAACAGCGCCCCCGACGCCTGGCGGAGCAGGGTCTGGGCCACGGTGACGTCGTCGACGCCGCTGATCCCGGAGATCACCAGGTCGACGTAGTCCCGGGCCGCCATCTCGCCGTCGCGGGTCATGTCCCAGGCGGCGCCGAAGGCGAGCGCGCGCGGCAGCGACTCGCGAATGCGGCCCGCGCCCTCCACCACCGTGCGCAGGGAGCGCTCGTCCAGACGGATCTTGGTGAAGGTCAGGTCGTCGTCGTTGATGAGCACCAGGTCCGGCCGCGCCCTGCCCACCAGCTCGGCGACCTCGGTACGCGCGCCGCTGACGTCCAGCTCCACGCGCTCGCGTCGCACGACGCCGTCGGCGGTGCGGTCGTACAGGCCCACGGCCAGCCGGTGCGAGCGCAGCGTGGGGTGCTCGGGGTCGGCCTCCTGGAGGACCGCGAACGACGTGAAGTTCCCGTCCGCGTCCACCTCGAACTCCGGGCGCATGGTGTTGACGCCCGTGGTCTCCAACCATTCCTTCGACCAGCCGGACAGGTCGCGGCCGGAGGCGGCCTCCAGGTGCTTGAGGAGGTCGCGCAGCTCGGTGTTGCCGAACGCGTTCTCCTTGAAGTAGGCGCGCACGCCCGCGAAGAACGCGTCCACGCCCACGTACGCGGCCAGCTGCTTGAGGACCGAGGCGCCCTTGGCGTAGGTGATGCCGTCGAAGTTGACCTCCACCGCCTGGATGTCGACCATGTCGGCGGCGATGGGGTGGGTCGAGGGCAGCTGGTCCTGGCGCAGCGCCCACGCCTTCTCCACGTTGGCGAAGGTCGTCCAGGCGTCTGACCACTGGGTGGCGTTGACCTGGCAGTACACGCTCGCGTAGGTCGCGAACGACTCGTTCAGCCACAGGTCGTCCCACCAGCGCATGGTGACGAGGTCGCCGAACCACATGTGCGCCATCTCGTGCAGGATCGTCTCGGCGCGCCGCTCGTAGCGGGCGTCGGTGACCCGCGAGCGGAAGACGTAGTCCTCCAGGAAGGTGACAGCGCCCGCGTTCTCCATGGCGCCCGCGTTGAACTCGGGCACGAACAGCTGGTCGTACTTGCCGAACGGGTAGCGCAGGTCGAACAGGCCGTGGAAGAAGTCGAAGCCCTGCTTGGTGACCTCGAACAGCGCCTCGGAGTCCAGGTGTTCGGCGAGCGAGGCGCGGCAGTACAGGCCCAGCGGGATGCCGTCGTGCTCGTCGCGGACCACGTGGTAGGGGCCGGCGATCAGCGCGGTGATGTAGGTGGACATGACCTGGGTCGCGGGGAAGTGCCAGCGCACGCGCTCCTCGCCCGCCGCCTCGCGCTCCACGTCCGGGGCGCTGTTGGAGACGACCTCCCACGACGGCGGGGCGAACACGGTCAGCTCGAACGTGGCCTTGAGGTCGGGCTGGTCGAAGCACGTGAACATGCGGTGCGCGTCGGCCGTCTCGAACTGGCTGTACAGGTACACCGAGTCGTCGACCGGATCGACGAAGCGGTGCAGGCCCTCGCCCGTGCGCATGTAGGCGGCGTCGGCCACCACCGTCAGCTCGTTCTCCGCGGCCAGGTCCGGCAGGGTGAGCCGCTCGCCGTCGAACAGCTGGTCCGCGTCCAGCTCGCGCCCGTTCAGGACGGCGCTGCGCACACTCGGCGCCGCCAGGTCGACGAAGGTCCGCGCACCCGGTTCCGAACTGGAGAAGCGCACCGCGGTGGTGGACCGGAAGGTCTCGTCACCGGTGGTGAGGTCCAGCTCCACGGCGTAGGAGTCCACGCTGAGAATGCGGGCCCGCTCCTTGGCCTCGTCCCGTGTCAGGTTCCCTGCCACGCCACGCTCCCTTCACGGCCGTCTTCGTCGTCGGCCGGAATCGGTTGTCGACCGGGTCGAGCCCGCCGACCGGGGGTGGGCCGTCGGGGTCGGAGGTCGTTGTCGTCGGATCGATCCTGCCACGCACCGGACTGGAATGCGCAACCGATCACCGTGGTTGACGATCGGTGGTGGGGGTGCGTCCGGGCTCGGTCGCGCGGCCACCGGAACCGACCTTCCCCCGGGGCCGTCACCTCGGCCCCAGACGAGGAGCAGTGATGAACGAGACCCCCGCGCGGTCCGGTGAGCGGGAGACCGTGTACGCGGACATGTGGTTCGACCCGGCCTGCCCCTGGGCGTGGATCACCTCCCGCTGGCTGCTGGAGGTCGAGACGGTCCGCCCCGTGACCGTGCGCTGGCACGTGATGAGCCTGAGCGTGCTCAACGAGGGACGTGACCTGCCCGAGGACTACCGGCGTTTCAACGACCAGGCGTGGGGGGCCGTGCGCGTGTGCGTGGCGGCCGAACAGCGCTTCGGCCCCGAGGTGCTGGGCGCCCTCTACACGGCCCTGGGCACCCGCTACCACCACGAGGGCGAGCCGCGGACCACCGACACCCTGCGGGCCGCGCTGGCCGACGCCGGGCTGCCGGAGGACCTGGCCGAGGCCGCCGACTCCACCGCGTACGATGAGGCCCTGCGCGCCTCGCACGCCGAGGCGATGAAGCTGGTGGGGGAGGACGTCGGCACGCCCGTCGTCCAGGTGGAGGACGTGGCCTTCTTCGGCCCGGTCGTCTCCCCGGTCCCGCGCGGCGAGGCCGCCGGGAAGCTGTGGGACGGCGTGCGCCTGGTCGCCGGCACCGACGGGTTCTTCGAGCTCAAGCGCACCCGCACGCGCTCACCCATCTTCGACTGACCACCGGGAGTACCGATGCCAGGGCCTGACGGCGACCGCCGCGCCACCTTCCTCGACGACCTCGACCTCCTGCCCGACACCACGAGCGACGAACGTTCCGAGGGGTGGGGCGACAGCGACGAGGACTCCACCGCGCGGCTGATCGCCGACCGGCCCCCGCACTGGGGCTGACCCGCGAGCGGCGCACGGCGCGGCTCCGACACACGCCTTCGGGGCGGGTGACCGTGGTTCCCGCGGCCACTCGCCCCGAACCCGTTCCGGACCCGGGCCGCCCTGGCCAACCCGAACCGCGTTCTGCGACAGTGGGGCCATGCGATCCCTCTACATCGACGGCGCCTGGCGCGACTCCGCCTCCACCGAGGCCATCGACGTGGTCAACCCGGCGACCGAACAGGTCATCGACACCGTCCCGGCGGGGGCCGCCGCCGACGTCGACGCCGCGGTCGCCGCGGCCGGAGCGGCCCTCCCCGCGTGGTCCGCGCTCTCCCCGGGCCAGCGCGTCACCCACCTGTCCCGCGCGCTGGAACTGTTCGAGGCGGGGCTCGACGAGGTCGCCCGCGTGCTCACCGCCGACGTGGGCGCCCCCGCCACCTTCGCGACCAAGGTGCAGGCCGGGCTGCCCGCGCGCGTGTTCCGCACCTACATCGATCTCGTCGAGGAGCACGGGGAGCGCTACTTCGGCGGCGAGGAGGTCGGCAACAGCCTGGTCGTGCACGAGCCGGTCGGCGTGGTCGGCGCCATCACCCCGTGGAACTACCCGTTGCACCAGGTCGTCCTGAAGGTCGTCCCCGCCCTCCTCGCGGGCAACACCGTGGTGCTCAAGCCGAGCGAGGTCGCACCGCTCAGCGCCTACTGGCTCGCGGGGGTCCTGCACGAGGCCGGTCTGCCCGCGGGCGTGTTCAACCTGGTCTCCGGCACCGGGGCCGTGGTGGGCGAGGCGATCGCCGCCCACCCCGGAGTGGACATGGTCTCCTTCACCGGTTCCACCCGCGCCGGAGTCCGGGTGTCGCGGGTGGCGGCCGAGACGGTCAAGCGGGTCTCCCTGGAACTGGGCGGGAAGTCGCCCAACGTGATCCTGCCCGGTGCCGACCTCGCCAAGGCGGTCAGGCGCGGTGTCGCCGACGTCATGCGCAACACCGGCCAGAGCTGCAACGCCCTCACCCGTATGCTCGTGCACCGCGACTCCTACGAGGAGGCGGTGGAACTGGCCGCCGCCTCCGCCGCCAAGTACGTCCCGGGCGACCCCGAGGACGACTCCACCCGTCTGGGACCGCTGGTCTCCGCCGCGCAGCGGGACCGGGTCCGCTCCTACGTCGACCTCGGCATGGAGGAGGGCGCCCGGGTGGTCACCGGCGGACCCGGGCCGGTCGAGGAGCGGCCCGTGGGCTACTACGTCCGCCCGACCGTCCTCGCCGACGTGCGCAACGACATGCGTGTCGCCCAGGAGGAGATCTTCGGCCCGGTCCTGGCCCTCATCCCCTACGACACCGTCGAGGAGGCGGTGCGGATCGCCAACGACACCGTGTACGGGCTCAGCGCCGCCGTGTGGTCGGCCGACCCCGACGAGGGGATGGCGGTGGCCCGGCGCCTGCGCGCGGGACAGGTCGAACTGAACGGCGGCGCGCTCAACCCCCGCGCCCCCTTCGGCGGGTACAAGCGCTCCGGCAACGGTCGCGAGTGGGGACTGCCGGGCCTGGTGGAGTTCTGCGAGGTCAAGTCCGTGCAACGGTGAACCCTGTGGCCGTTCTCACCGCCCTTACCATGGTCCGACGGAATCGGACCCGGTGACGCGCGCGTTGTGCCGTGTGGAAAGATTCCGACTGGTCATCCCCTGGTCGAAACCAATCGAGGTGTGAGTTGAGCAACAAGCCCGCGGTCTCCAAGGCAGGTCCCCTCAGTAAGGACCTCAAGTCGATCCTCGTGTACAACCTGATCGCGATCCTGTCGATGGCGGGCTTCGCCGCCCTCGGTCTGAGCGTCGCGGCGGCCGCCGCCGGGGCCTGAACCCGCGACCGGCACGACGCGCGCCGCGCCCAGCACCGGCCCCACGGTCGGCGAGGGGCGCGGCTTCTTCTGTTCCCGGGAGCTGTCACACTGGTGACGTGCGTGTTTACCTTGGATCAGATCATGCGGGCTTCGAGCTCAAAGAACACCTCGTCTCCTGGTTGAAGGAGAACGGCCACGAGGTCGTGGACGCCGGACCGGCCGTCTACGACGCGGTCGACGACTATCCTCCCTTCGTCCTGCGCGCCGCCGAGGGCGTCGCCGAGGACCCGGGCTCCCTGGGTGTCGTGATCGGCGGCTCCGGCAACGGTGAGCAGATCGCGGCCAACAAGGTCGCCGGCGTCCGCGCCGCCCTGGCCTGGAGCGAGGACACCGCCAGGCTGGCGCGCGAGCACAACGACGCGAACGTGCTCGGCATCGGCGGTCGGATGCACTCCCTGGAGGAGGCCACCCGGTTCGTGGAGGTCTTCCTGGCCACCCCGTACAGCGACGAGGAGCGGCACACCCGCCGCATCGCCATGCTGAGCGACTACGAGAGCACCGGCGAGCTCCCCCCGCTTCCGTAACCCCGTCCGTGGTCCCGCTCCGGCGCGGGACCGTTGGTCCGCCCCCGCGCGCCCCGCGCCCGGGGGCGGACGCTTGCCCGGGTACGTCCGGGACACACCCGGCCCGGGAGCGGTGTCCGGGAGAGGGGTGAGTTCCGGACATCGCCGGGAAGTTCCCCTACGGGTGCCCGAGTCCGACCCCGCGCGCCCGGGTTTAGGCGGAACCCAAACCCGGGGTTATGGGGCGGATCGCCGCTGGTAGTACGTGCCAGGCCAGCACCCCAAGCGCTACAGTTCGTGCACAGCGGCGGGCCATCGTAGTCCGAGACACCGTGTTGTCCGCGTCCATCGGTGCCCGCCCCTCGGCGGAACCAGCCTCCGCGACCCGGGCCGTGCCCCCACACAGCGCCCCCTCCGCCGACCCCGACCAGGCCCCCGAACGCGACCGAGAGCGCGCCGGTGTGCCCTACCACGACCAGGAGTGAGTCCCGCGGGTGAGCGGGCGTGCCGAGCCTAGAGGATCAATGAACCCCACACCGACCGCCAGGGCCACCCGACTGCTGCGATCCACCGTGCAGCGCGTTGTCGCGGTGCTCCGGCGCAAGGTGCTCTTCCGCTACCGCCTCGTCCTCATCACCCTGGTGGCCATCGCCGTGGGCATCGGCGTGGGCGCCGTGTGGGGTCCCGCCGGCTGGTTCCCGCCCAGCTCCACCATCCTCACCGTCCTGGCGGGCGGGCTGCTGCTCAAACGCAAGAGCCTCGCCTTCCTGCTCGGCGTGGTCGTCGCCGTCCTGCTGTTCGTGGCCTACATGCTCGACTTCGGCCAGGTCGGCCCGGGGCTCGTCGTCACCATCGGCGTCACCGGAGTCCTGTCCTACCTGCTGTCCGGCGTGCGCGAACGCCTCGGCGTGCAGGGCCTGAGCGGCGAGATGATGCTGCTGGACCTGCGCGACCGCCTCCGCGACCAGGGGAGGCTCCCCCCGGTCCCCGACGGCTGGGGGCGCACCGCCGTCCTGCGCCAGGCGGGCGGCTCCTCCTTCGGCGGCGACTTCGTCGTCTCCAACCGCCGCGGCAACCGGCTCGACGTCGCCGTCGTCGACGTCTCGGGCAAGGGGGTGGACGCCGGGACCCGCGCGCTGATGCTCTCGGGCGCCTTCAGCGGGCTCATCGGCGCGGTCCCCGCCGCCGACTTCCTCGCCCACTGCAACGACTACCTCATGCGCAACAGCGGCGGGGAGGGCTTCGTCACCGCGGTCCACCTGAGCGTGGACACCGAGACCGGCGAGTACCAGGTCGCCTCCGCGGGGCACCCGCCCGCCCTGCACTTCGACGGCGGTGGCGGGGTGTGGAGCACCACGGAGGCCAAGGGCGTGGTCCTCGGTGTCATCCCCGAGATGACCTACACCTCAGTCCAGGGCAAGCTCCGGCCCGGCGACGCCATCATGCTGTGCACCGACGGCCTCATCGAGACGCCGGGCGAGGACCTCGACGCGGGTATCGACCGGCTTCTCGGAGCCGCCGACACACTGGTCACACAGGGTTTCGCCACCGGAGCGGGCGAGGTGGTCGACACGCTCAGCAAGGACAAGAACGACGACTGCGCCCTCGTGGTGCTCTGGCGGACCTGACCCCCGACCGCTCGCCCACCGGCCCGGGTGAGCGTCCCCGGCCCCTCCTGGGGGTAGGGTCGACATGTTCCCCGACCCCGGTACGAGGTCTTCGTACCCGTTCACGGACCCCCGTGCTCGCCCTCTCCGCCCCCTGGGCGCCGACGCCCGCACGGACCACCACACCAGTGACGAGGGGCCGGACCGGTCCCCAGGACCCGGACTTCCCAGAATTCGCGGCCCCGCGGGCGTGCCCGCCGGGCGATGGAGACGCAAGGGGGTGCTTCGCATGGACGGCGAGCGCGCTGAAGAACTCACGGACCTGGTCGAGACGAACGACCTGACCGGCATCAGGCTCTGGTTGGCCGAACACAGGCCCCACGAGATCGCGGACGAACTGGCCCGCATGTCCAGCAGCGAGGCGATCATCCCCTTCCGGCTCCTGGACAAGGACCGCGAGCTGGAGGTCTTCGAGGAACTGGACCCCGGGCAGCAGCAGGCCATCCTCCTCGGCCTGCGGGCCCCCGACTTCCACCAGATCCTGGAGGAGATGGACCCGGACGACCGGGCCCGCCTCATCGGAGAGGCCCCGGCCAAGATCGCCACCCGGGCCCTGGCCGGGCTGAGCTCCGCCGAACGCAAGATGACCGCCGCGCTCCTCGGCTACGAGGAGGACTCGGTGGGCCGGCACATGACGCCGGAGACCGTCATCCTGCACCGGGACCTCACCGTGGGCCGCGCCCTGGAGGTGGTGCGCGCCAAGGGAGCCGACGCCGAGACCATCTACACGCTCCCGGTGGTCAGCGACGGGCGCCGACTGGTCGGCACCATCACCCTGAGCGACCTCGTCGTCAGCGACGACGACCGCGTGCTCAAGGACCTGGTCGACGTCCTCGCGCCCCGGGTGAGCGTGAGCGAACCGGTCGAGGACGCCGCCCGGCTCATCCAGGAGGCCAACCTCGTCTCCCTGCCGGTGGTGGACTCGGAGGACCGCTTCGTCGGCCTGTTCACCTTCGACGACGCCCTGGAGGTCATCGAGGCGGCCGACTCCGAGGACATGGCCCGCCAGTCCGGTGCCAGCCCCATCGACGACCACTACGTGTCCGTCGGGGTGCTGCGCCTGGTCGGCGCCCGCTCGGTGTGGCTCATGCTGCTCATCGTCGCCGCGACCCTCACCGTCAACGTCATGCAGGTGTACGAGGCCACCCTGGAGGAGGTCACGGCGCTGGCGATGTTCGTTCCGATGCTCATCGGCACCGGCGGCAACGTGGGAGCCCAGTCGGCGACGGCCATCGTGCGCGCCCTCGCGGTCGGGGAGGTGCGCGTGCGCGACCTGCCGTCGGTGATCTGGAAGGAGAGCCGGGTGGGCCTGCTCCTGGGCGTGATGCTCGCCGGGATCGCGCTCGTCATCGGGTCGGTTCTGGTCGGCGCGGACATCGCCGTGGTGGTCGCCCTGTCGGTGATCGCCATCTGCACCTGGGCGGCGATCATCGGATCGGCGATGCCCCTGCTCGCCCGCAAGGTGGGGGTGGACCCCGCCGTGGTCTCCTCGCCGATGGTCGCGACCCTCGTGGACGCCACCGGTCTGCTCATCTACTTCTCGGTGGCCCGCATGGTGCTGGGGCTGTGAACCGTGACGGACGTTTCGCTTGAAGTCCAGGTGAAACGGGTATCGCATCATCAGACCGGACACGTCTAGGGGGTTCCATGTCCGACAGCGGAAACACGTTCGACCGGCTCAAGAAGGCCGTCAACGACCACGCCGACAAGGCCGAGGGAGTCGTCGGGAAGGTCGCCGACGCCGCCAAGAAGGCGACCGGTGGGGCCCACGACGACAAGATCGACAAGGGCGCCGGGGCCGCCACCGACTACCTGCGCAAACGCGCACAGGAGAACAAGCGGGACCAGGAGTAGGACCCGCTCGGGACCCGGGACCGTGGCGCGGAACGGGGGAGACCGGCCCACAATGGGGCATGGTCTCGCCCGTTCCGCGTCTGCTGCCCCGGCTCCTCGCCCGCCTGCGCATGCCCCTGATGTGGGCGGCCATGGCCGCCCTCCTGGCCGGATACCTCGGCCTGTCCTGGTGGGTGGGCGCGACCCTGCTGGTGGTGGCGCTCGCGGTGCACCTGAGGCTGGGTACCCCCAGATGCGCGCCGAGGGTGCTGGCCCCGCCGGTGCGGGGGCGCTGGATGCCGCTGACCAGCCCCGTCGACCACGTGCCCAGCCAGGGGACCCACGCCTACGGCCAGACCCACGCGCTCGGTCTGGTCGCCGAGGACGGCACCCGGCCGGACATCGGCTGGCGGCCGCTCAGCCGCCCGCCGGAGGACTTCCCAGCGTTCGGCGCCCCCGTGTACGCCCCGGCCGACGGCACCGTGGTCAGGGTGCACGACCGACAGCGCGACCACCGCAGCCGCAACTCCTGGCCGTGGCTGTTCGGGGCCGTCGTGGAGAACACCCTGCGCGAGCTGCGCGGGCCCTCGGGGCTCATGGGCAACCACGTGGTCATCGACGTCGGCGGTGCGTACGTGCTCCTGGGCCACCTGCGCCGGGGCTCGGCCGTGGTGGCCCCGGGCGACGTCGTGGCGGCGGGCCAGCCGGTCGCCGCGTGCGGCAACTCCGGGGCGTGTACCGAACCCCAGGTTCGGGTGCAGCTGATGGACCGGCCCCACCCGCTCTTCGCCGCCGGGCTGCCGATGGTCTGGGGGCCCGGTTGGAAGGCGGCGGACCCGGAGGACGAGGGGCTGCCCGAGACCTGGCGCCCCGTCGAGGTGACCGGACCGGGCACTGTCCTCGCTGGTGAGGAGGTCGTTCCGCGGGAATACCCTGGAACCAGGACATGAGGGGACGACGTCACGCGGTCCGGACGGGGAGGTGCGGTGAGCGCGGTCGAGGGGGCGCCCTGCAAGCTCACGGTCTGCCGGGGCTGCTGCTGCGGCACGCGTAAGAAGGTGCCCGGCGTCGACCACGCGGCGCAGCTCGCCCGCCTCGGAGCCATCGACGACCACGCCGCCCGCCGGGTTCCGGTCCGCACCAGCACGTGCCTGGGCATCTGCTTCCAGGCCAACGTGGTTGTCGTCCAACCCTCCCACGAGGGCCGCGCGGCCGGAGGACGCCCCGTCTGGCTGGGCCGGATGACCGAGGACCGCCTCCTGGAGGCCCTCGACGACTGGATCTTCCAGGGAGGTCCCGGCCTGGCCCCGCTCCCCGCGCTCCTGGAGGACCACGTGACCTCCAAGGACGCCAAGAAGCCGAAGAAGGGGAAGAAGGCCAAGAAGGCCAAGCTGGGGAAGAAGGCCAAGAAGGCCAAGAAGGCCGACAAGGCCGAAAAGGACACGAAGTCACGGAAGGGCACGAAGGCCGGGAAGGGCGGGGGCAAGCGCGGAGGGGACGGGAAGGCCGCCAAGGAAGACCAGGGCGGCAAGCGGTCCGGGAAGTCCGAAAAGAAGAAGAAGCGGAAGGGCCCGAAGAAGGAGAAGGCGGGGAAGCGGCCCGGCCGGGAGTGAGGGGCGGCCCCGCCGATCGACAGAACCGCCCCGCCCCCTAACCCGACTGGGACGCGAACTGCGTGCGGTACAGCGCCGTGTACAGGCCGCCCGCCTCCAGCAGCTCCTCGTGCGTGCCGCGCTCCAGGATGCGGCCGTCCTCCAGCACCAGGATCTGGTCCGCCTCCCGCACCGTGGCCAGCCGGTGCGCGATCACCAGCGAGGTCCGGCCCTCCAACGCCACCGACAGCGCCTCCTGCACCGCGGCCTCGGACTCCGAGTCCAGGTGCGCCGTGGCCTCGTCCAGGACCACCACGGAGGGGGCCTTCAACAGCAGCCGCGCGATCGCCAGGCGCTGCTTCTCGCCGCCCGACAGCCGGTACCCCCGGTCGCCGACCATGGTGTCCAGGCCGTTGGGCAGCTGGTCGAGGAGCCCGCCCAGCCGCGCCATCCGCAGCGCCTCCTCCAGCTCCGCGTCGGTCGCCCCAGGGCGCGCGTAGCGCAGGTTCGCGCCCACCGTGTCGTGGAACAGCTGCGCGTCCTGCGTCACCACCCCGACGGCCTCCCGCAGGGAGTCGGAGGTGGTCTCGCGCAAGTCGAGGCCTCCGATCCGCACCGCGCCCTCCTTCGGGTCGTACAGCCGCGACACCAGGTGCGTGAGGGTCGACTTGCCCGCTCCCGACGGGCCCACCAGCGCCACCATCCGCCCCGGTTCGGCACGGAAGGACACCCCGCTCAGCACCTGGGTGTCGTCGGACGCCTCCGCCTGCGGAGTCAGCTCCAGGGACGCCACCGACGTCTCCGAGGCGCCCGGGTAGCGGAAGGACACCCGGTCGAACTCGACCCCCAGGGGGCCGTCGGGCAGCGGCCTCGCGTCCGGGCTCTCCTTGATCTGCGGCTCCAGGTCCAGCACCTCGAAGACCCGGTCGAAGGAGACCAGCGCCGTCATGATCTCCACGTGCACGTTGGACAGCGTGGTGATCGGCCCGTAGAGCCGGGCCAGCAGGGTGGTGAGCGCCACCAGGGTGCCCACCTCGAACGAACCGTCCACCGCGAGCACACCGCCCACGCCGTAGACCATCGCCATGGCCAGCGCCGTGATCGTGGCCAGCATGGTGAACAGCAGGCCGCCGATCACCGCCTGACGCACCCCGAGGTCGCGCACCCGGGCCGCCTTGTCGGAGAAGGCGCTGGTCTCCTCGTCGGGGCGGCCGTAGAGCTTGACCAGCATGGCCCCGCCCACGTTGAACCGCTCGGTCATGAGCGAGCTCATCGCGGCGTTGTTGTCCATGGCCTCGCGCGAGATGTTCGCGAGCCTGCGGCCCAGCAGCTTCGCCGGGAGGACGAACAGCGGCACCAGGACCAGAGCCAGCAGGGTCACCTGCCAGGACAGCGCCAGCATCGTGATGAGCACCGCCACCACGCTGATCAGGTTCGACACCACCGACTGCAGGACCGAGGTGATGGCCCGCTGGGCGCCGACCACGTCGGTGTTCAGGCGGCTGATCAGCGAACCCGTCTGCGTGCGGGTGAAGAAGGAGATCGGCATCCGCTGCACGTGCGAGAACACCTGGGTGCGCAGCAGGTAGATGACGCCCTCACCGATCCGGGACGACAGCCACCGGCCGGTCAGGGTGATGACGCCCTCCAGCAGGGCCAGCACCGCCGCGGCGACCGCCAGCCAGACCACCACCGAGGTGTTCCCCGGCAGGATGCCCTGGTCGATGATGGCCCGCAGCAGCAGGGGGTTGGCCACCACCACGGCCGCTCCCACCGCGGTGACCGCGAGGAAGAGCAGGATCGGCCGCCAGTGCGGTGTCGCGTAGGACATCACGCGCCTGGTGGTCCCCGGAGGCAGTTCCTGCCCCCGTGCGCTCCCGTCGTTGACCAGTGCCCTGTAGGAGGGCCTCCCTGAAATCATCCACAGCCTCGTTTCCGTTCACCACTCGCCACCCATGCGTCAACACCGGAGCGGGTGAGCTGCTTCCCGGTCGGCTGTGGGAGGAGGAGGGACGTCGGCGCGGGGCGGTCAGAGCGAGGAGGCGAGACGGCCGAGCGCGGCCGTCGTGGAGCGGCCCGGCGTGAAGGGCAGCTCCCAGGCCTGCGCCCCGAGGGCGTCGGCGCCCCGGATCTTGGCCTGCGTGTAGCGGTCCCCGGCGGTGAAGGCCAGGGCCGCGGGGGAGAGCGGGCGGAGCAGGTCCGCGTAGGCGGCCCAGTCGGCGACCGTGGGCGGGCCCTCGATGACGAAGGCACCGGCGACGCAGGCCAGGGCGGCGATGGTCTCGGCGCGCTCCTCGGCGGGGTTGACCGGGCGTCCGGGCCCCTTCCAGGCGCGTACGCGCTCGTCGGACTCGATGCCCACGACGAGGGGGAGCCCCCGGGCGGCGATCGACTGGAGGAAGCGCACGTGTCCGACGTGCAGGACGTCGAAGACGCCGGTCACCACGACCGGCCCCTCCTGCGGTTCCGGTCGTTGGAACCACAGCAGGTCGAGCGGTGTCGCCTGCTCGTCCGTGCCGTCCGCGTCCGTCATCTGGCCCCCGTTTCACCGAACCGCTGGGGCGCCGCACCGGGCCGCGCCGGCGGGTCCGCCCGAAAGGTCAACGTACCCGCTGGAGTCCGGTATTCCGCCTCGTGGCGGGGGCGGAGCCGAATCGTGTTCGGTGGGTGTGGCCCACGTCACCGAAAACTCCGCCCTCGCTGGGTGAGTCCCATCACGGGAAGCGGGTTCGAGAGAAAGGGGTGCCCATGGCGTGGACCGTGTTGATCGAGGAGGTCCGGGGGAGCGGTGACCGTTTGCGCTGGGGTACGGCTCCCTCGGCGGGGGCGCGCAATGCCAGTTTCGACGACCGCGAGCAGGCCCGGGAGGAGGCGCTGAGGCTCACCGCGGCGCACTTTCCCGCCAACCCGTGGTCGGAGCGGGACCGGCAGGTGTACCGGATCTCCCCGGACGAGTACCTGGTGAACGTGGACGGCGCGACCACCGACTTCCACTTCCGCGTCACCGTGGCCGAGCGCGTCGAGCCTGGTCGTGAGGAGCCCCGTCCGGTCGAGGACGCGCAACCCGATCCGCACTTCCTCCAGTCCTTCCGGCCGTTCCTCTGAGGGAGTCGGCGGCGGGCCGGTGCGCATCGAGCGCGTCGGCCCGCTTGGTGTGAGGAGCCCCGTCGGACGGGCGCGGGGGGTGTGGGGGTCGTCCCCCGGGTGGGATGGCGAAACGAGTCGGTGCCGTGAGGCACACGGTTCGCTTCGAGTGGGTCGGGGGTGTGGGGGTCGTCCCCCGGGTGGAACGGCGAAGCGAGCTGGTGCCGTGAGGCACACAGCTCGCTTCGAGTGGAGCGGGCGACGAGAATCGAACTCGCATGACCAGCTTGGAAGGCTGGGGTTCTACCATTGAACTACGCCCGCGTGGCATCGGAGCCCTTGAGTTTCCTCTAGACTCGTGGAGCCGACGGAGACAACAGTACCGTCTCCGGGGCGTTGGTCGCACACCCGATTTTCGGTGAGGTGTGTCCGCGCCGGGTGACGGGGTGTAGCGCAGCTTGGTTAGCGCGCATGCTTTGGGAGCATGAGGCCGCGGGTTCGAATCCCGCCACCCCGACGAAACCGTCCGCGGCGGTTCGGCCACAGGGCCGTGCGCCGTGGCCCCCTGTCTGTCTGCCCTAGACTTGGTGCGATCAGCAGGAAACTGTAAGTCCCAGCCCGTCGCAGGGCACCCCGACGGAACGTGGTCACCACTGACCGGGGGTGCGCGCGTGCATTCGCCGTTCGTGTGGTGCGCCTGCGGGCCGACGCGGACACCAGCCGGCAAACCTAGGAGTACCGCCCCGTGAAGACCGATGTCGAGGAGCTCAGCCCGACCCGGGTCAAGCTGACCATCGAGGTGCCCTTCGAGGAGCTCGAGCACGCTTTCGACGTGACCTACAAGTCGCTCGCGAAGCAGGTTCGGATCAAGGGCTTCCGCCCGGGCAAGGCGCCGGCGCGGCTGATCGACCGCTACGTCGGACGTGGCGCGGTGATCAGCGAAGCGGTCAATCACGCCGTTCCGGAGCTCTACAACGAAGCCATCCAGAAGGAGGAGATCTTCGCGCTCGGCCAGCCCGACGTGGAGGTCACCAAGCTGGAGGACAACGACCAGCTCGCCTTCACCGCCGAGGTCGACATCCGGCCCAAGTTCGAGGTGAAGGACTACAAGGGCATCGAGGTGACCGTCGACAACGCGACCGTCACCGACGAGCAGGTCGACGAGCAGATCGGCACCCTGCGCGAGCGCTTCTCCACCCTGGTCGGCGCCGACCGCCCCGTGGAGGACGGTGACCACCTCTCCATCGACCTGGTCGCCGCCATCGACGGTGAGAAGCTCGAGGACGTCGCCGTCAGCGGCTACTCCTACGAGGTCGGCACCAACACCATGCTGGAGGGCCTCGACGAGACCCTGCGCGGCATGGAGGCCGGTGGCGAGGCCACCTTCAAGACCACCCTCGTCGGTGGCGAGCACGAGGGCAAGGAAGCCGACGTCACCGTCACCGTGCACACGGTCAAGGTGAAGGAGCTGCCCGAGCTGGACGACGAGTTCGCCCAGCTGGCCTCGGAGTTCGACACGATCGACGAGCTGCGCGAGGACGTGCGCAAGCGCATGGCCGACGTGCGTCGCATGCAGCAGCTGTCCGCCGCCCGTGACAAGGCGCTGGAGAAGCTGATCGAGTCCGTCGAGATCCCGCTCCCCGACGCGGTCGTCGACGAGGAGATCAACCGCCGTCGCCAGAGCCTCGAGCAGCAGCTCGCCCAGAGCGGTCTGACCAAGGAGGCCTACCTCGAGTCGCAGGAGAAGACCGAGGAGGAGTTCGAGGAGGAGCTGAAGACCGGCGCCAACTCGGCGGTCAAGGCCGGTTTCATCCTCGACCAGCTGGCCCTCCAGGAGGACCTGAGCGCCGACCAGGGCGAGCTCAGCCAGTACGTGTTCGAGCAGGCCCAGCGCATGGGTGTGAGCCCGGACCAGCTGGCCCAGCACCTGGTCGAGTCGAACCAGATCCGCGTGGCCTTCACCGAGGTCGTCCGCGGCAAGGCCATGGACCTGGTCCTGGCCGGTGCCAAGGTGACCGACGAGGACGGCAACGTCGTCGAGCAGGAGATCGTCGAGGCCACCGACGACCAGGCGCTGGCCGAGGCCGTCAAGGCCGCGGCCGCCGCCTCCGCCGAGGTCGCCGAGGCTGACCAGGCCGAGGAGGCCACCGAGGCCGCCCAGGCCGACGAGGACGCCGACAAGGCCGACTCCAAGTAGTCCGAGGCTTCACGGTGCCGCGAGGCGCCACGGCTCCCAGGGGCCCCGTCCGACCCGCTCAGGGTGGGGCGGGGCCCCTTCCCTTCCACCTGCGGCGGGATGTTCGCTGTCAGGAGAAGGGGTGTGTTCCCGACCGGGCCCACCCTGCGCTCAAAGCGAACAGGGACGGTATCCGGACGAGCCTGGCGTCCGTCGGCGTTAGTGTCGCTGTATCGCAACCGTTTCGATTCCGGAGCAGGTGACGAGAGTGCCGCCGACCTTTGATGAGTCCCAGCGATTCGACGCTCGTACGTCGGATCCGCAGCTTTCCCCTTTTATTGAGCAGACGCCTCAGCGCCTGTTGCGCCAGCGAATCGTGTTCCTCGGCCAGCAGGTCGACGATGACATCGCCAACCGCCTCGTCGGTGAGCTCCTGCTGTTGTCCGCGGAGGACCGCCAGCGGGACATCACGATGTACATCAACTCGCCGGGTGGTTCCGTGACGGCGGGTATGGCGATCTACGACGTCATGCAGTACATCCCGAACGACGTGCGCACCGTGGGTATCGGTATGGCCGCGTCGATGGGCCAGATGCTCCTGTGCGCCGGTGCGCCCGGCAAGCGTTACGCGCTGCCGCACACCCGCGTCATGATGCACCAGCCGTCCGGTGGCATCGGGGGTACCGCCTCCGACATCCGGATTCTGGCTGACCAGCTGCTCTACGTGAAGAAGATGTTCATCCAGAAGATCTCCGAGCACACCGGGCAGACGGTCGAACAGATCGAGAAGGACGCCGACCGGGACCGCTGGTTCACGGCTCAGGAGGCCAAGGAGTACGGCTTCATCGACGAGGTGCTCGAGGGCACCCTCGACGTGACCAGCTGACAGTCCAGAGCACCTGGCCCAGTCCATGAATCGGCGCAGTGCGTGGAAGGCGTGAAATGACCGAGTTCAACCCCAGTCTCATCGGCGGCGCGGCCTCGATGGCTCCCCAGAGCCGCTACGTCCTGCCGTCCTACGTGGAGCGTACGTCGTACGGCGTCAAGGAGATGAATCCGTACAACAAGCTCTTCGAAGAGCGGATCATCTTCGTCGGCGTCCAGATCGACGACACTTCGGCCAACGACCTGATGGCCCAGCTCATCACCCTTGAGCAGCTCGACTCCGAGCGGGACATCCAGATGTACATCAACTCGCCGGGCGGTTCCTTCACCTCCCTCATGGCGATCTACGACACCATGCAGTTCGTGCGCCCCGACATCCAGACGGTGTGCATCGGACAGGCCGCTTCGGCCGCCGCGATCCTGCTGGCGGGCGGCACCAAGGGCAAGCGTGGTGCCCTCCCGAACGCCCGGATGATGATCCACCAGCCCGCGACCGAGGGTATGCACGGTCAGGCCAGCGACATCGAGATCCAGGCGAACGAGATCACCCGTATCCGCACGCAGCTGGAGACCACTCTGGCCAAGCACACGGGGCGCTCCCACGAGCAGGTCTCGAAGGACATCGAGCGGGACAAGATCCTCACCGCCGAGGAGGCCGTGGAGTACGGTCTCATCGACTTCGTCCTGCCCTACCGCAAGGCCTCCCTCAAGTAGGGACACCGGTCGTCGGACCTCCCCGGCCGGGACCGCCTCGCTCACGCGGCGGTCCCGGAGGGGAATCCGGCGCCCCGAAGTACTCACCGGACCGGTTTCTGACCCGCCTGGGACAGCCCGGTGGTGAAGCCGGTCCGGTTTTTCGCTTAGTCTGGCGGAGAGCGACACACAGATCGCCCCGTTCGTGGCTGGCCGGTCGCGAACGATCACACGGGAGTCGAGTCCTTCCGTCCGTTCGGCGCCGCGCACGCCCGTAACGGGGCGGCCTTAGTTTTGAGGAGTGGCTGGGTGGCACGCATCGGCGACGGCGGGGACCTGCTGAAGTGCTCATTCTGCGGTAAGAGCCAGAAGCAGGTGAAGAAGCTCATCGCTGGCCCCGGCGTGTACATCTGCGATGAGTGCATCGATCTGTGCAACGAGATCATCGAAGAGGAACTCGCCGACGCCACTGAGCTCACGTGGGACTCCCTTCCCAAACCCCGGGAGATCTTCGACTTCCTCGACTCGTACGTGATCGGGCAGGAGCAGGCGAAGAAGGCCCTCTCCGTGGCGGTGTACAACCACTACAAGAGAGTGCGTTCGGAGACGGACCGTCCCGGGGACGAGGACGTCGAGATCGCCAAGTCGAACATCCTCCTGCTGGGGCCGACCGGTTCGGGCAAGACCCTGCTGGCGCAGACCCTGGCGAAGATCCTCAACGTCCCCTTTGCCATTGCGGACGCCACCGCCCTCACCGAGGCGGGCTACGTGGGCGAGGACGTCGAGAACATCCTGCTGAAGCTGATCCAGGCCGCTGACTACGACGTCAAGAAGGCCGAGACCGGCATCATCTACATCGACGAGGTCGACAAGGTCGCCCGCAAGAGCGAGAACCCGTCGATCACCCGCGACGTCTCCGGCGAGGGTGTGCAGCAGGCGCTGCTGAAGATCCTCGAGGGGACCACCGCGAGCGTGCCCCCGCAGGGCGGCCGCAAGCACCCGCACCAGGAGTTCATCCAGATCGACACCACCAACGTGTTGTTCATCTGCGGTGGCGCCTTCGCGGGGCTGGAGAAGATCATCGAGTCCCGCACCGGGCAGCAGGGCATGGGCTTCAACGCCGTGCTGCGGCCCAAGAGCGAGATGGCCGGGACCGCCCTGTTCGGCGAGGTCATGCCGGAGGACCTGCTGAAGTTCGGGATGATCCCGGAGTTCATCGGCCGTCTGCCGGTGATCACCAGCGTGCACAACCTGGACAAGGCCGCGCTGATCCAGATCCTCACCGAGCCGCGCAACGCCCTGGTCAAGCAGTACCAGCGGCTGTTCGAACTGGACAACGTCGAGCTGGAGTTCACCCAGGACGCCCTGGAGGCGATCGCCGAGCAGGGCATCATCCGGGGGACCGGCGCCCGGGGCCTGCGCGCGATCATCGAGGAGGTCCTGCTCTCGGTGATGTACGAGGTGCCCAGCCGGGAGGACGTCGGCCAGGTGATCATCACCCGCGAGTCGGTGGAGCAGCACGTGAACCCGACGATCGTGCCGCGCGCCCAGCTGGAGGCGGACGACGACCGCCAGGAGAAGTCGGCCTGAGCCGCACCTCCCGCGTCGGCCCACGGGTCCGTGGGGGAGGTCTGGTGAGGTCTGGGGGCGCTCTTCCCGTGGGGGAGGGCGCCCCCGGTGTGTCGGCCGATCCCCGGGCGGCCCCGGGGCCCGCGGTCACTCCTCGCCCTTGAGGACCTTCTCCATGCGCGCGATCTCCGTGTTCTGCTCGGCGATGAGGTCGTTGGCCATGCGCAGGACCTCCTGGTCCTTCCCCTCGGCCATGGCCTCCTCCGCCATGGTCACCGCGCCCGCGTGGTGGGCGGTCATGAGCTCCACGAAGAGCTGGTCGAAGTCGTCTCCCTCGGCCTCGGCGAGGCGGCCCATGTCCTCGTCGGAGACCATGCCCTCCATGTCGTCGTGGTCGACCTGGAGATCGCAGGCCACGACCTCGTCGTCATCGGCGTGGTGGCTGCCGTCGCCCTCCAGGCCGCAGAAGTTCTGGTGCGCCGGGTTCTCCCTGGCCGGGCCGAAGACGTTGACCTCCAGCCAGCTCTCCATGGCCGAGATCTCGGGCCCCTGGGCCGCGGAGATGCGGTCGGCGATGCGTTCGATGCCGTCCCGTTCGTAGCGGTCCTCGACCAGGTCGGTCATCTCCAGGGCCTGCCTGTGGTGCTCGATCATCTTCACCAGGTAGGTGACGTCGGCCTCGTTGTGGCCCTGTTCCTCGGCGAGCGCGGCGATCTGGTCGGCTGTGGCGGGGGTGGAGGACTCGCCGGGAGCACCGGGCGCGATGACGTTGGCGGACTGTTCACCCTCGTCACCGGTACAGGCCGCGGCTCCGAGCAACACGAGGGCGGTTCCGGCTGCGAGTGCCAGGCGACGCACGAGGTCTCCTCCAGGGGTGGGGGCGGGCGGGCCGGGTGCCCGCCGTTGTCGGCTGACCCGACGTCCTGCGGGTTTTCTACTCACTCGAAGGGTGTTTTGTCCAGTCTCGGGGGTCCGTCGGCGCGGCCGTGTCCGGCCGCGCGCCGCCTCTGAGCTGTCCGTTCTCGGCGTTTCGTCTGGCTTGTGCGTGCTCGTGCAGGTACAACCCAAAGTAGTCAACTGGCGTCTTTGGGTGGTTTTCGGGGGTGGGGGCGTATGGCTTCGGGAACGGGACGCAGACGTGGGGCCGTCGCGGCCGCCTCGGTGGTCGCGCTGGCCGGGCTCGCGGTTCCGAGCGCCGGCGCCGACGACGGGGTGACCACCAGCGGGGGAGTGGTGCACCTGGCGAACGTGCCCAAACCCGAGTCGATGGGGAGGTCGCCCAACTCCGACCTCGCCTTCACGGGCGACTACGCGATCGGGGGCAACTACAGCGGATTCGTCGTCTACGACATCTCCGAGCCCGCCGCCCCGAGGATCGTCGCCGAGGTGGTGTGCCCCGGCGGCCAGGGCGACGTCTCCGTCAGCGGCGACCTGCTGTACTTCTCCGTGGACTACCCCCGGGCCGGCGACGAGTGCGGCGCGCCCTCCGCCCCGGCCACGGACGCCGACGCGTTCGAGGGGCTGCGGATCTTCGACATCTCCGACAAGGCGAACCCCCAGTACGTCGCCGCCGTGCCCACCGACTGCGGTTCGCACACCAACACCCTGGTGCCCGGCGCGGACGGGCGCAGCGACGTGGTGTACGTGTCCTCGTACTCGCCGTCGGAGGCCTTCCCGAACTGCCGACCGCCGCACGACAAGATCACCGTCATCGAGGTGCCGCACGACGCTCCCGAGGACGCGGCCGTGGTCAGCGAGCCGGTGCTCTTCCCGGACGGCGGGCACGAGACCACCACCGGCTGCCACGACATCACCGCCTACCCGGCCCGGGGCCTGGCCGCCGCGGCCTGCCTGGGCGACGGCCTGCTGCTGGACATCACGGACCCGCTCCGGCCGGAGGTGGTGGAGCGCGTCCAGGACGAGAACTTCGCCTTCTGGCACTCGGCGACCTTCACCAACGACGCCCGGAACGTGGTCTTCACCGACGAGCTCGGCTCGGGTTCCTCGGCGACCTGCAACGAGCGGATCGGACCGGAGCGCGGTGCCAACGCCGTCTACGCGCTGGACACGAGCGGGGAAAGCCCTGAACTGGAATTTCGGAGCTACTACAAATTGCCGCGGCACCAGTCCGATACGGAGAACTGTGTGGCGCACAACGGGTCGCTGATCCCCGTTCCCGGCCAGGACTTCTTCGTCCAGGCGTGGTACCAGGGCGGGGTGTCGGTCATCGACCTCAACGACCCGGACCGGCCCGTCGAGGTGGGCCACTTCGACCGGGGGCCGTTCCACCCGACGCAGCTGCGCACGGCCGGATCGTGGTCCGCCTACTACTACAACGGGCATGTCTACTCGTCCGACATGGAACGCGGTTTCGACGTCCTCGCGCTCACCGACCCCCGGTTCGCCGGCGCCGAATCCGTGCGGCAGGACGAGTTCAACCCGCAGTCCCAGCCGGAGCTCCCCGACTGATCCGTCCCGGTGCGGCGGCCGCGCGCCGCCGCACCCGGAACGGGCCGTCCTCGACACGGTGCGTAGCGGGATCGGGTCGACTCGACACCGTGTAAACAACCATGTTTCTTTTGTTTCCCTCTATACATATTGATGTTGAACTGTGTACGTTCTTCCTGTTTCGCTCCATTAGGAACCAGGAGTACGCATGGCGTCGTCCCCCGCCCCCTCCCCGTCAAGACGCCCCCAGTACCGCCGCGGCACCATCGGCCTCGCTCTCGCCGGTGCCGCCGCCCTGACCCTGGGCCTCCTCGGCCCGGCGGCCGCCTCGGCGGACCGGATTCCCTTCGAGAGCGACGCCGAGACCAGCGCGAACGTCACCCATGTGGCCAACGTCCCGAAGTCCGAGGCCATGGGTGACTACAACACCGACCTCGCCTTCACGGGTGACTACGCCATCGGCGGCAACTACAACGGCTTCGTCGTCTACGACATCTCCCGGCCCGAGGAGCCCACGGTCGTCTCCGAGGTGCTCTGCCCCGGCGGCCAGGGCGACGTATCCGTCAGCGGCGACCTCGTCTACTTCTCCGTCGACTACCCCCGGGCCAGCGACGAGTGCGGCGCCCCGGCGGTCCCCACCAGCGACCCGGACGGTTTCGAGGGCATCCGCGTCTTCGACATCTCCGACAAGGCGAACCCCCAGTACGTCGCGGCCGTGCGCACCGACTGCGGTTCGCACACCAACACCCTGGTGCCCGGCAAGGACGGCGAGAGCGACTACGTCTACGTCTCCTCGTACTCGCCCTCCGCCAACTTCCCGAACTGCCAGCCGCCGCACGACAAGATCTCGGTGATCGAGATCCCCCTGGCCGACCCCTCCTCGGCCGCGGTGGTCAACGAGCCCGTGCTCTTCCCCGACGGCGGCAACCGCAACACCACCGGCTGCCACGACATCACCGCCTACCCCGAGCGCGACCTCGCGGCGGGTGCGTGCATGGGCGACGGCATCCTGATGGACATCTCCGACCCCGCCAACCCCGTGGTCACCGACGTCGTCCAGGACACCAACTTCGCCTTCTGGCACTCCGCCACGTTCACCAACGACGCGGGCACCGTGATCTTCACCGACGAGCTCGGCGGCGGTGGCGGCGCCATCTGCACCGAGGACTACGGGGTGGAGCGGGGAGCCAACGCCATCTACACCGTCGGCGGCACCACCGGGGCACCGGCGCTCGACTTCGAGAGCTACTACAAGATCCCGCGCGTGCAGAGCGCCACCGAGAACTGCGTGGCACACAACGGGTCGCTGATCCCCGTTCCCGGCCAGGACTTCTTCGTACAGTCCTGGTACCAGGGCGGCGTGTCGGTCATCGACTTCAACGACCCGGCCGACCCGCGCGAGATCGGGTACTTCGACCGGGCCCCGATCGACGAGGACAACCTGATCCTGGGCGGTTCGTGGTCCGCGTACTACTACAACGGCCACGTCTACTCCTCCGACATCACCCGGGGCCTCGACGTGATCCGGCTCGACGACCCGCGCCTGCGCTCCGCCGCGCGCGTCACCTACGACGAGTTCAACCCCCAGTCACAGCCGAGCTATCGACCCGGCCGCTGACGCGCGCCACGAACCTCTCCCGGTGGCTCCTCCTGGGGAGCCAGGGCAAACGGGAGAGAGAGCGGGGCCGTGGCCCGAAGGTCACGGCCCCGCCGCGTCCCGCCCCCCAGCCCCCGTCCCCCTACGATCTGGAGAAACCATGCCCGCAGCTCCCCCGTCACGGGCCGGTCGCGGCCTGCGCGGCGCGACGACCGTCGCGCTCGCCGCGGCGGCGACCCTGTTCGCCGGGCTCCTCGGCCCGGCGGCGGCATACGCCGACACCCCGCCCTCCGACAGCGTCACCAGCGACAACGTCGAACACCTCGCCAACGTCCCCAAGCCGGCGGCGGTCAGCAACACCAACTCGGACCTGGCGTTCACCGGCGACTACGTCATCGGCGGCAACTACGACGGCTTCGTGATCTACGACGTCTCCGAACCCGCCGACCCCAAGATCGTCTCCGAGGTGCTCTGCCCCGGCGGCCAGGGCGACATCTCCGTCAGCGGCGACCTGCTGTACTTCGCGGTCGACTACCCGCGCGCCAACGACGAGTGCGGCGCCCCCTCCGTCCCGGTCACCGACCCGAACGGCTTCGAGGGCGTCCGCATCTTCGACATCTCCGACAAGACCAACCCGCAGTACGTGTCGGCGGTGCGCACCGACTGCGGATCGCACACCCTCACCCTCGTGCCCAAC
The DNA here is from genome assembly GCF_040635075.1 of Nocardiopsis sp. NPDC007018. NCBI lineage: Bacteria > Bacillati > Actinomycetota > Actinomycetes > Streptosporangiales > Nocardiopsidaceae > Nocardiopsis > Nocardiopsis sp. NPDC007018. The sequence continues at coordinate 2,401 of NZ_JBEYHA010000029.1, read as the reverse complement.
GCCGACCCCGACACCGAACTGGTCTACGTCTCCTCCTACGCTCCCTCGGCCACCTTCCCGAACTGCCAGCCGCCCCACGACAAGATCGCCATCATCGAGGTCCCCCTGGACGACCCGGGTGCGGCCGCCATCGTCAACGAGCCGGTCCTGTTCCCGGACGGCGGCAACCACGACCAGCCCGGCCTGCTCCGGCCGACCGAGGGCTGCCACGACATCACCGTCTACCCGTCCAAGGACCTGGCCGCCGGGGCCTGCATGGGCGACGGCATCATCATGGACATCTCCGACCCGGTCAACCCGGTCGTGACCGAGGTCGTCCAGGACACCAACTTCGCGTTCTGGCACTCGGCCACCTTCACCAACAACGGTGACGCGGTGCTGTTCACCGACGAACTCGGCGGCGGCGGTGCGGCCACCTGCACCGAGGAGATCGGCCCGGAGCGCGGCGCCAACGCCATCTACGCCCTGGACACGACCCCGGACGGCGGTCACAGCCTGGAGTTCGCGAGCTACTTCAAGATCGACCGCCACCAGGGCGACCAGCAGTCCTGCGTCGCCCACAACGGGTCGCTCATCCCCGTTCCGGGGAAGAACTACTTCGTGCAGTCCTGGTACCAGGGCGGCGTGTCGGTCATCGACTTCAACGACCTCAGCAACCCCCGTGAGATCGGCTACTTCGACCCCGACAACCGGATCGACCCGGACGTCGAGAACGGCAGCACCTGGTCCGCGTACTACTACAACGGCCACGTCTACTCCTCGGACATGCGCCGCGGCCTGGACGTCCTCAAGCTCACCGATCCGCGCCTGCGCGCGGCCGAGCGGGTGAGGTACGAGGAGTTCAACCCGCAGACCCAGCCGGTCTACCGTCCCGGACGGTAGCCGACCATGACGCACCGGGGTGCCGCGCGAGCCACGCGCGGCACCCCGCGCGCTGTTCCCACCCCCGCCCCCACCAGGAAAGGCAGACCCATGCGCACCTCCCCGCGCCGCGTCGCCGCAGTGGCGACGGCGGCCGCCGCCACCCTGTTCGCCGGGCTCCTCGGCCCGGCGGCGGCTTCAGCCGACACCCCGCCCTCCGACGCGATCTCCAGCGACAACGTCCAGCACGTGGCCAACGTCCCCAAGCCGGCGGCGGTCAGCAACACCAACTCGGACCTGGCGTTCACCGGCGACTACGCCATCGGCGGCAACTACGACGGCTTCGTGATCTACGACATCTCCGAACCCGAGGACCCCAGGATCGTCTCCGAGGTGCTCTGCCCGGGCGGTCAGGGCGACGTCGCGGTCAGCGGCGACCTGCTGTACTTCGCGGTCGACTACCCGCGCGCCAACGACGAGTGCGGCGCCCCCGCGGTGCCCGTCACCGACCCGAACGGCTTCGAGGGCGTCCGGATCTTCGACATCTCCGACAAGGCCAACCCGCAGTACGTGTCGGCGGTGCGCACCGACTGCGGATCGCACACCCTGACCCTCGTCCCGGGCGACGCGGAGCGCGAGTACGTGTACGTGTCCTCGTACTCGCCCTCGGCCACCTTCCCGAACTGCCAACCGCCCCACGACAAGATCGGCGTCATCGAGGTGCCGCTCGACGCCCCGGACGAGGCCGCCCTGGTCAACGAGCCGGTCCTGTTCCCCGATGGCGGCCACCGCACCACCTCCGGCTGCCACGACATCACGGTGTTCCCGTCCAAGGACCTGGCGGCGGGCGCCTGCATGGGTGACGGCGTCCTGATGGACATCTCCGACCCCGCCGCCCCCGTCGTCACCGAGGTGGTCCAGGACGAGAACTTCGCGTTCTGGCACTCGGCGACCTTCACCAACGACGCCCGCACGGTGCTGTTCACCGACGAGCTCGGCGGCGGCGGCGCGCCCACGTGCACCGAGGAGATCGGGCCGGAGCGCGGCGCCAACGCCATCTACACTCTCGACGGCGAAGGCGCCGACTCCTCGCTGGAGTTCGCGAGCTACTTCAAGATCGACCGCCACCAGGGCGACCAGGTGTGCGTGGCGCACAACGGTTCGCTGATCCCGGTCCCCGGCCAGGACTACTTCGTGCAGTCCTGGTACCAGGGCGGGATCTCCGTGATCGACTTCAACGACCCGGCCAACCCGCGCGAGATCGGCTACTTCGACGCCGACTCCCGGGTCGAGCCGGGCATCCAGGACAACGACACGTGGTCGACGTACTACTACAACGGCTACGTGTACTCGTCCGACATCGACCGGGGGCTGGACGTCCTCAAGCTCACCGACCCGCGCCTGCGCGCGGCCGAGCGCGTGAGGTACGAGGAGTTCAACCCGCAGACCCAGCCGGTCTACCGTCCCGGACGGTAGACCGGCGGTACGGGGCCGGGGAGGCTCTCCCCGGCCCCCGATCGGAAGAGCGGGGGGTAGGGTA